>CAJCCR010000396.1 GCA_903960945.1 uncultured Planctomycetaceae bacterium | reverse complement strand
CATGAACCATGAACATGCACCATGAACATGAACCATGAACATGCACCATGAACATGAACCATGAACATGCACCATGAACATGAACCATGAACATGAACCATGAAGAAACCAAGAGGGATTTTGGTCATCGTTATTTAATATGTTCTTCATCACAATTTAACACCTGCTCTGGGGTTGATTGCTAGCATGATCTTATCAACAGGAAAAGGATTTCGATCGGGTTGATTCTGATTGCATATTTCTGATTGCATACTTCTGATTAGCAAAGGTGATCAAAACATGGATAAGTTTAAAAACAAAAGAGGTTTCACTCTGATTGAGTTGTTGGTTGTAATAGCAATAATTGCAATCCTTATAGGATTATTATTGCCTGCGATACAAAAGGTGCGGGAAGCTGCAGCCAACCTGCAGTGCAAGAATAATCTTAAGCAAATCGGATTGGCGATGTTGACTTTTCATGATGCCAATCTTGGCTTTACTTATGCGGGTTCGGATGGGCCCAACCAATCCTGCTGCAATGCGACCACCCGTGTGGGTTGGACCTGGCACTTTCATATTCTTCCTTTTCTCGAACAAAACAGTGTCTACACATTGCCCGATACCACTGCGGGTAACCTTCTGGTGCAAAATACTATCATCAAGAGTTATTATTGCCCATCGCGCAGGCAAGCAGTTAGTTATTCAAATGGTGGCCGCTCTGATTATGCGGGTAATGGTGGTACAAGCATGACGACCCGTGGTAATGATGGGATGTTAGTGGCGCAATGGACCGCTATTCCCACCCCTGTTTATGCTCAGAGTTTTCCGCCGAACCAGGGTGAGCGAAGGATTACCGATATCATTGATGGTACTTCCAATACCATTATGATCGCTGAAAAACAGGTGCATATTAGCACCTTGGGTTCGGCTGGGGGTGACAATGAATCTTGGCATAATTCTGGTTGGGATCAGGATCATGTTAGATTTGGTGAAGCTTCTTCCCTGCCTATGCCTGATGACAAGCACCCTGATTCCACCAAGGCAACTCATTGGTCTACCCGCTTTGGGAGTTCCCATCCGGGTGTTTTTAATGCGGTATTTGCAGATGGTTCCGTGAAGAGCATGAGCTACGAGATTGATGCCGCTAATTGGTTGCGTATTTGCAGAATTAATGATGGCGAAGTGATAAACCCTTACTAATAAATAACGTTTTCAAAGGAGAATAAGTTGAATATTAAAGTAAGAGCTGCGTTTACCTTGATTGAATTGTTGGTGGTGATAGCAATCATTGCCGTTCTAATAGGTTTACTATTGCCTGCCGTGCAAAAAGTTCGTGAGGCTGCATCCCGGATGACTTGCCAGAATAACTTGAAGCAGATAGGGCTTGCTTATCAGAACTTTCATACGCAATATGGGTTTTTTCCTCCAGGGGCAGTTCGATCTCCTGCCACGGGAGTATTGAATCCTGCCTATCGGAAATTGGGCATCAGTGTGAATGGGGTTAATCATGGCTGGGCAATTTTTTTGCTGCCTTATCTTGAACAAAGCAATCTTTATTCCCAGTACAATTTCAGCTCCAGTTGGTCCAATGCTGTTAATGCAACAGTAGTTGGCACTCCAATCAAGACTTTTTTATGCCCGACAGTTCCTGATCCATCCAATCGTATTTGTCTTCCCACCATCAGTGGTGTTGTTGTAAATGCCGCTGCATCGGATTATGCACCCAATAACTCTACTAGTGCGACTTTGGAAACTGCTGGTTTTACGGATGCTTGTGTTATGCGGGAAGGGGTTCTTAAAGTGCAATCTGGAACACTAAGTCAGCTTAGGAGCATTCCGGAAATTACTGATGGCACATCGAATACCCTGATGCTTTCTGAGTGTGCTGGTCGGCCTGGAAGCTGGCAGTTTGGACAAATGGTTAGTGCAACATCTGGTACTGATGGTGGTTGGGCTGATGATAATTCTGAGTATATAACCCATGGATCGATGACCAATTCCACCACCGCTCCCGGGCCATGTCACACCAATTGTCATAATAGCAACGAGGTGTACAGTTTTCATAATGGTGGTGCAAATCATGTATTTGCAGATGGTTCTGTGCATTTCATAACTGCAGCAATGGATATTCGATTGTTTGTTAAATTTGTAACAATGCGCGCGGGTGATATCACCCCCTCGGAGTATTAAAATGAAAAGAACAATTGGATTGCTGATTTTTTTAATGCTTATGTCTGGGTGCGGTAAAGATAAAGTCGTAATTCCAACGCATAAGGTCTCGGGCCGGGTGTTGTACAATAATGTAGGTGCGGAAGGTGTAACAGTATATCTTGGGCCAATAGATGCACCAGGAGTTCCTGACATTCCATCGAACCCTCATGGAATAACCGATAAACAGGGTCGTTTCACAATATCAACCTATGGTGAGGACGACGGTGCTCCCGTTGGGAAATACCAGATGATGATGATCTGGGTGGATCACGATTCAAAAGAGGAATCGAAAACTGACAAGTTTTTTGCTTGGTTTGATGCTGTAAATTCTCAAATCATGGTGGAAATAAAGGATGGCGAAAATAAGATACCTGACATCAAGGTTCCGGTGATCAAAGGGCCGCCCGAACCTGTTAATGGCATAGTTGGAAGAAATTAATTGGTTTTCTTATTTGTCTTTAGGTTTTTCCTGCCCCCAAGTGGGCTTCAACAATTCTTTGTTCCATTGATTCCAAGCTTCGGTTAAAGCCTTCACCTTTTCAGGATTTGAATCGGACATATTATTTGTTTCACCAATATCTTTTTTAAGATTGTACAAACGAGAACCGTCTGCTGATGCTTTGTCTGCTCTGTTGAATTTGGAATCTTCGTCTAGCGCCTTGGTGAGTTTCCAATCGCCCATTCGTATTGCCATTTGTGCACCAAAGCGCCAGTAGAGCGCTTCGTGGGGTGGTTCTTTATTTTCGCCATTGAAGTAAGGTAAAAGATTGATGCCATCCAGTTTGTTCTTGTGAGAAAATTTATCTTCAGTAGCAGCAAGAACGGTGGGCAGAATATCCAGATGGATAACTGGATGATCGTAGATTTTTCCTTTAGGCAGAACCGATTTCCATTGCACTAAGAAAGGTACCCGGATGCCTCCTTCCCAAGTTGTGGATGCGGTACCTTTCAAATGGCCGTTATCTGAAAAGTTCACGGTTTCGGATCCACCATTATCGCTGGTGAAAAAGATTAGTGTGTTTTCTAAGAGGTTTTCTTTTTCGAGTTTTGCAAGAAGTTTGCCGATTGCATCGTCCATTGCAAAAAGCATGCTGGCGTAAGTGCGCCTGTTGGGATTGGGGATTCTATCAATATCAATGTCATGCTTAGGCGATGCTTGCAAAGGTGCATGCACTGCGTTGAAAGCAAGGTAAAGGAAAAATGGATCCTTCTTTTGCTTGTCGACAAATGCCACGGCCTCGCGACCGAAAGCATCGGTAAGGTATTCTTTTTCATCAACGTGCTTGGTGCCCCGAACAAGGTTGCTGTTGATGGTTTTGCCATCGGTGTAGGAGTTTGCATTCCCAAGGAAGCCAAAGTATTCGTCAAAGCCTTGGTTTATGGGGTTAAACTTTTCATTGGTTCCCAGATGCCATTTGCCTACCATTCCGGTTTTATAACCCGCATTTTTTAGCATGCGGGGCAGGGTGCCATCCTGTGCGCTAAATAAAGGGCTGTTGTTTTCTGCAACCAAGGGATTAAACTCGTGGCCAAATCGTTGTTGATACCTTCCTGCAAGAAGGCCTGCACGAGATGGGCTACAAATAGGGCTGCTGGCATATGCGTTAGTGCATCTGATCCCATTTTTTGCAATCGAATCAATATGGGGCGTGTGGATATCTTTGCAACCATGAACGCCAAGGTCGGCATAGCCAAGATCATCTGCAAGGATGATGATGATGTTTGGTTTGCTTACTGCATATGAATAATTACCTAGGGCGATAATTATGATCGTAAGCAGGTATCGCGAAAAGTTGTGGATCATTATTGTTTCTTTTTCTTCTTGGGAAGTTCCGGGGTATTCGCCCCTTTGATGTTTTTTGAAGGCATGGGTGCTTTGATATCATTTCGCCATGCATTCAATTTGTCATGAAGCTCTTTTTTCAAATCAGGCATTTGAGAGGCGAGGTTATTTTTCTCGCCAACATCCTCAGTTAGATTATAAAGCTCAATCTTACCATCTTCGAGAAATTCCAGAAGTTTATAATTTCCCGAGCGAATAACGCTTACAGGCTTGGTGCGATAGGTGTTCCCTCCTGCGCCCAGATAGCCGGGAAAATGCCAGAAGATATCGCTTCGTTTTAAGCTCTTTGAAGAACCACCTTGAAGTTGAGAAAGATAGCTTTCGCCATCAAGCTTATAGTTTTTGGGGAGTTCAGATTTGCTGAATTCGTGCAGGGTAGGGTAGAGATCGACACTACAAATTGGGGTGTTGGAAGTGGTACCCGGATTGATGGTTCCTGGCATACGAAAAATATAAGGAATCCGAATGCCGCCTTCATAGAGCATGCCCTTGCCGCCACGGAGAGGTGTGTTATCGGTTTTGTCGCCACCCTGCTTGATGCCTTCACGGGCATAGCCGCCCACGCCCCCGTTATCGCTGGTGAAAATGACCAGAGTGTTTTTTGAGAGGCTAAGATCATCTAAAGTTTTAAGGATTCTGCCTACACTTTCGTCAACGCTAAAAAGCATAGCAGCATACGTGGGGTTGTTATG
>CAJCCR010000395.1 GCA_903960945.1 uncultured Planctomycetaceae bacterium | reverse complement strand
TTTTCCCATCGGTTGCTCCGATGGAATACTTCAAAGTTACCGCACTAACAGTTTCTTTAATGAACCGTACAGAACCATCACCCATGGTTGCATTTACGCCACCGCCATGGAAACTAAATGGCTCATCATTAGGCCCGCAATTGTTGACAGACCACAAGCATTCGGGTGGGCCGCCTGTAGGCGAGGCATTGTTGTTGATTTTTGCAACTTTAGAACCAGTAGATTTGCTTGGTCCAGAAAAACCGTTACCAAATGCATCTGGATCCGCCCATGCATAAACCCTGCGTGCATTCGAAGCAATACCATCACCCGCAGCACTATGGCCAGGTGCAGTAATAGGAGAAGGCCTTGAAGAACCCGAACCAAATCTTGCTACAGTCGTATACGCTCTTCCTGCATCTTCAATCACCATGATGGTGTTGGATAATCCATCCATGCAACTGGTAGCGCCCTGATTTATTCCGAGCATCCCAAAAGCCATGGTAGATCTTGGCTGTGCCGTATCTCGAACCAAGGTGCTATCATTGACATCAGACATCACGGGTACCATATAATCAACGGGCCCCAGAGGTGCGCTATCGCCTACGCCTCTAGCATCAGGCGGCAATGGCACACTTGGGCAAACAAAAGTTTTAACAATCGTTTTTGCTGCATCCCAACCAGATGGATGAGCTGGATCATCATAATCCCGGCCTCTAGCAGTTAAATGCAAACCACCCGTGGTTGCGTAAGCAGCATAACCTGCGGTAGCAGTTCCGCCTGGAAAAATCGGTGTTGTATGATCAAACATTTTAAAAACGATTTCCTGTTCGATGTAAGGAAGCAATTGTGTGCCAAAGGAATGTGGCATATAGAAGGTTGTTGAAGTTCCTGTGGAATCCAACTGGCCTGGATGAGGAAACACATTATAAGTGGACAAATGATTATGAGCAGCAAGACCCATCTGCTTCATGTTATTGGTACAAGTCATGCGGGCTGCAGCCTCACGCACTTTTTGCACTGCTGGCAAAAGAAGGCCAATAAGGATTGCAATGATCGCTATAACAACCAAAAGCTCGATAAGGGTAAATGCTTGCTTTCCCTTCTTCATGTAATTCAAACGCTTCAACATAAATAATTTCCCCCAGAACAAATTCTTTCTACAATATCCAATTTCAACACCTGAGGTATTTAACTAGGATGAAGGAAAACATTCAAACAAAGATATGAAGTGGGTAAAGCGAAGAACCCGTGAAGGCAATAAACAGCTTGTTTTTAAGGGTTTTTAAAGGGTCACTGATGCGATCTTAACCAAAAACACATCAATCATTCATCATCTATTTATCAAAATAAATAAGCGGATTAATGTTGGGATGATTGGTTTACTTAGATCTTGGATTTTTCATCCAGTAAAAACGGCCATCTTCCGCCCCACCAAGAAAATCCGCAACGCCATCCCCATCAAAATCAACCGTGGTAGGGCTGACATCATGGCCCTCGATATTTTGTTTGGCAAGAGTTCCCTTTTTTTCAAAGAGCCATTTGCCTTCTTTTTTACCAATGCCAAGATAAAGATCAGCATTGGAAGAGTTTAAAAGTAAATCGGTTTGACCATCCCCATTCCAATCACAAAAAGTGATTTTTCTTCTACCACTGGCGCCAGCAATTCGATCATTGAATCGCAGGGGTTTGCCTAGAGGATCACAAAAAACACGCGTTGGGGGCAATAGAATTCGTTTACCATCTTTGATGGATCGTTCAAAAAAAACAAAATAGCCCTCAGTATCAAGCATGCACAAATCAGGCAGACCATCTTGGTTCATATCAAAAACAACCGGCGTAGTGCGCCATTGAGTCACTAGTTGTTTTTCAGTGGGATTCCACCAATTCCATGCAGGTTTTGGTGCGGGGCCCTGCCAATCAACCTCAATGGGTTGAGGCTTAGTAAGCCGAGGGGAAGTTCGGGCACCAATGTTTTTAAGCCATTCCACTTTACCCAAGATCGAGTTATAGATGATGTCGGGTAAGCCATCGCCATCCCAATCAGCAATGCTAAGAGTGGTGTAGCCCCACTTGGCTTCTGCGGGGCCTTGAATACTACCATTGGCGCCCGCCATCACCCTGAATATTTTATCATCCGCTTTTAACTTTACCGGGGCAACCCATTTGGGAGAAGCAACCTTTGGACCAGACAGGTTTTCAAAAAACTCGATGTAGCCAGCAGTGTTGCCTGAAAGGATATCGATATCGCCATCACCATCCCAGTCGAAACCAACAGGGGTTGCGAGTGCGCCTGATTTCAAAGTATCTGCTTGCTGTTGAAAGTATCTGGGTTCTAAAAAAATGGGAACGCTGCCTTTCACTGAGGCATTGTTTTTATCAGAGACATTTTCGATGAAAGCGACTCTGCCATCTTCATCGCCAACGATGAGGTCTAAATCGCAATCGTTATCCCAATCGAATGCAATAGGGACAATCATTTGCAAATCCATGACCAAAGGTTTACCGGTTGGAGTGAGAATTTTTTTGCCTGCAGCGTAAACAGGTTTAGTGCGAGTACCGATGTTTTCAAAGTAGGTGAAGCCATCAAGAAATTCGCCACAGATAAGATCAAGATCGCCATCGTTATCAAAGTCATGAAAATTAGGGGAAGGGCAACCAAAGACATCAATGGGTTTATTTCCCGCATTAATCTTTATGGGTTTTTCATACGAAGGAGAATCATTTGCTCCTTTATTGCGATGCAGATAAACAAAACCATGCAATGGCCCATTGGTCCATTCGCCCTTGTTGTTGAATGCATCATCCCAGCCATAGAAAGACCAATCTTCAATTCCTGAAACAATATCGAGTTTGCCATCCCCATCGAAGTCAACGTAACGCCATTGGTTATGGCGGACCTTTGGCCCTTCCGATTGTTTGCCTTCGTATTCATGAAATTTTGCAGGGATGGGGAGTGTAATGCGTTCAGCAAGGCCGAAGGAAGGGAAGTTTTTATATTCATAGCCTGGCGATAAAACCCGCAGTTTGCCATCAATATAACTAGGCATGACATAGTGCACGGTGGAGCTAAGTTTACGGGCGGGCTTAAATAATGGGAGTTTGTTTTTGCTGGTACTGCCCGAGATGTTTTCAAAGAACCAAACTCCATTAGAGGGTTTATCAGGGCAAGAGACGATGAGATCATAATCGCCATCGCCATCACCATCATAAGGAATAGGCCAGGCCCAAAGGCCAACGCCCAGATCCACAACTAATCCCGGGTGATTGTAGGTAAGTTTCTCTAACCCTTGTGCTTGCGAAATTTGAGCAACAAAGAGCAAAAGAAAAAGAGCAGAATAGAGCTTCATAAAGAGGTTTCTTTTTCAAGGTAAAGATTACTTCTTGCAGGGAAGAATAATGCGGGAGGCCATATCTTGCTGGTGATAAACTTTCTCGGTTGCAATTACGGTGGTTTTTGAAAACGGGCCCTCTGCAGTATTGGTATTGCGATCAAACAAGGGAAAATAAGAGCCGCAAACTTGAACACGCAGGGAATGCCCTTTAGGAAGTTCCGCAGCAATGGGGCCAAGATCTACCGTGATTTTATAAACCTCGCCAGGTTTCATTTCCTTGGGCATCAACACTGAATCGCGAAAACTGCCACGAAGTATTCCAACCACAAGGTTGTAAGAAAAACCATCCGGTGCAACATCTATAAGCTTGACCACCCAGTCTGCATCTTTGGTATCGGTCGAAACAAACAGTTCTGCCTTGGGATTTCCCGCAAATCGCAGGGGTTTATCAAGCGGCTTGGAAGTATAAACCAAAACATCTTTTCGTTCTTCAATTTGCCTTTGATCAACCGGCGCCCAATGAGCCAGATGCAATGGCCTTTTTTCAGTGATAGGCAATGCGGGCACAGGGTTGGCCGGATCCGCTTTAAAACTATCCGCTGTTTCATCTAATTCGGGTGCATCTAAATTCAAAACGCCATCGCCTTTCACACCGTTCGCATTACCATTCGAATGGAAATAAAAGGCGGTGTTTTCAAATCCTTCGGGGGGCCAGGTGCCAGCTTCGTTCCAAGTATTATCGCCCACCGAAAAATAACGCACAGGAAAAAAAGGCTTTTCCAATGCTTTGGCATCTTGCTTTAAGAAACGATTAAACCAATCGACATTAGCTTCTACAGGATCCCAGATTGCATTAGGCCCGAAATCGATATCGCCGACTTTGTTTTTCCCGATAGTGCCATGATCCCAAGGCCCAAGAATCAATTGCTGCTGTTTGCGAATTATCGTCTTTGAAGCCTTCTTTTGCATGATCATAAAGTTATCCACGGATTCCCGCGAAAAGAAATCGTAATAGCCAACCACATGCAAAACAGAAAGATCAAGATCTGTGATTTGATTAGTCAGGTTCAAACGGTTCCAGTAACCATCTGGTTTATTGTGGGTAAGCATCCCAGTCAGCCAGGGGATGGGCCAACCAATTTTCGTATCCATTTCACTTAAAGGAAGATGCATGAGGGCAGCATCCCATTGATCGGTAACCTTGGCATTTACAGGCTTGGTAGAATTACCACCCGCCCATTTTGCGATCAGCGAAAGCCTTACAGCGCCACCTAGATAAAGATTGCGATAGAAACTACTCCATGTTGCTGTGGGGCTGATGGTAACCAAACCCGGGGGCTTTTCTGCAGCGGCTTGCCATTGCGTTGCACCAACATAAGAACTTCCCCACATCCCTATTCTGCCATTGCACCATGATTGCCTATAAACCCATTCGATGGCATCAAAACCATCCTGACCTTCGTTGTTGTAAGGGATTAAATCCCCTTTAGATTTAAAAGTACCCCTGCAATCCTGCACGACCACGATGTATCCTTCGCGAGCAAAGCGTTCAGCAACGTTCGTAACCCGGCTTTTGTTATAGGGAGTTCGCATCACCACCACAGGAGCCTTGGCCTGGCCCACCTGATAAATATCAGTTGCAAGCACAATGCCATCGCGCATGGCAACGCCTACCGATTCCATGCGAACAGGCGCTGGTTCTGCAGCCTGAGAAATCGAAACAACCAAAGTTAAAACAAACAAAAGGTTTGCGATACATCTAACAAAAGGAAAAAGGTTCATGGTTAAACTTTCAAGTGAAGATTAGTCAACAAAGATGCTTTTCTTTTACCCTAAAAAAGCAGCACTTAAAAGCATGAAAATTTTAGGAAGACCAAATGTATTTCTTGTAAAAGAAAATGGTTCCTAGATGATAGAATCATTATTAAGAAAAATAAGGGAGACATTTAAATGATACTGTTATTACTTGCAGGTTTATTGCTACCGGCTCAAAAAGAACAACCCGAGCCTCAAGGTAAAATATTCCCTGCTATTACGAATCACCTTAAGAGCATTGCAACGGATGGGAAATCCATCGCCACCATTCATGAGAAAGCGCAGAAAGAATTAGCAAAAGTAATTGTTGAGCAATACAAATCAGGAAACGAACTTTCAATCATCCTAATATGCACCGGGAATTCCAGACGAAGCATGATGGGCGCAGCCATGGGCAATGCCTCTGCAGCGTATCATGGCCTTTCAGACCTGCGCTTTTATTCGGGCGGAACAACGCCAAGTGCCTTTAACAGCAGATCGATTCGAGCACTTAAAGAAATAGGTTTTAAAATTGAACCCACTGGCGAGAAAGCAACAGCCGGCCCCAAAGGAGAAGAAAATCAAGTTTATAATGTTTTATGGGGGCAAGGCAAAGGCTTGAGTGGCATTGAGTTTTCCAAGCATTACAGCGACCCGAAAAACCCGCAAAAAGATTTCATCGCCCTGATGGTTTGTGATATAGCAGATGGCGCCTGCCCTGCAGTCATGGGGGCCAAAAAACGCGTCTCCCTTCCTTTTGCAGACCCCAAAGCGTTTGATGGCAAGCCCGAAGAATCTACGAAATACAGCGAAAGGCGCGATGATATTGGTCGCTTCATGCTCTCAACCCTGGCAATTGCCAAGGAACAATTGAAAAGCAAGTAATGCTTAATCGGATGAAAAAAATCAAGCATCAGTAAAAGGGCCAGCATTAATTTTCTTAAGTGCCTCGCGAACTTTTACCCCGCTGATTTCCTGCACACTTTGATTGCTTGTAATAGACATCGCTGCGGCTTGACCAGCAGCTTCGCCCATTGCCATCGCTGTTACCGTTACCCGGGTTGAGGCGTGAGCGCCACGGGTTGCAGAATGGCACCTTCCAGCAACCAAAAGGTTTTCCACCTTCTGAGGCAGCAACGAACGATAGGGAATATCGTAGGGCTCGGGCTGCACCTTCTTGGGATCAAAATTATTGGCGCTGCCTACAGTTGTTTTGTTCGGATGCAAATCGAGATACCAACAGCCTGTTGCTATCGCATCATCGAACCTTTGGCTTTTCATCAAGTTCTCTTCTGAAAGAACATGCTGGCCAATAATCCTGCGCGATTCCCTTACCCCGATCCACGGATAAGCCTCGATGAAATAAGAATTCTCAAATCCCGGGACTTCCTTTTTCCAAGTACGAAACATCGCATGGGCATCGGCACGGCCCTGCATTTCAGCACGGCTTAAATCTGCTGCATCGGTCGGGTTCGCAGGTACACGCACACCATGAATGTATACTTCATCATCGCCATAAAGAAACATCACGCCCGGCCCATAATAAAAAGGCAGATCACCCCTTATCACAGCTTTTGCAAGTGCTTCCTTGCAATTCTTGCTCATGTCGGTGTTCTTTTTCACATGGCCTATGCGGAAATGAAGAGTCAATGGCTGCACCTCGGTGTTTTGTTCGTAAGGCACACCAGACCAGGCAGCAACATCAGCATCGCCGGTGCAATCAATCACCACTTTGGGATGAAGAGCAACCAAGCCATCCTTGTTTGCAACATGAACTGTCTTGATCCTTCCGCCCAGAGAATCTACACCACAGACAAAAGAATTAAAAAGAATAGAGAGAGAACCCTTTTGTTCCCGAAAAAGATTGTCGAGAAGAAGTTTGAATTGGAAGGAGTTGGGAATGGTGGGGTTGTGTTTAGAAACTGTTTTAGCATCAGGGGCACACACGCCCGATTTTGAAAGAAGCTCAAGTGCGATTCCGCGAACTACGATGCGATTATCGCGGATGTTGGCAATGCCATCGAAATAAGGCAAGCCGACGCAAGTTATAATTCCGCCTGCGAAAGGGGCTTTTTCGATGACCATCACCTTTGCCCCTGCCCGAGATGCAGCCAACGCCGCTGCAGATCCCGCACACCCTGCACCACAAACCAAGACATCAACATTCAAGTTTTTGCTGAATCTTACTCCTGGAGTTTCAGAGGCTGCAACTACATTGGAGCCAGCGACTACGGATGCTGTCGCTGCGGTGGTTTGAATAAACTTCCTGCGGGTCGGAGAATTATTTTGGGGAAGGTTCATATTATTTTTCCAAGTGATTATCAATCATTGATCTTGTTAAAAAAGAATCGCAAGACAGCAGCGAAACAACCAACGCTTTAAAACTACCCTGACTATCCACAAAAGCCTTATCCGCCTTCTGAAGCATTTTAGCATCAGCCAGTGTTTCATTCCTACCGAGGAAATATCTGAAGGAGGCCTGACCATACCACCAAGGTTTTCAGCCCAAGGCTTTGATCTATTTTTAAAGAACCCATACTTTCATCTTCCTTCCGAATACTTTGCTAATTCATTTTGAAGTCTGCCAATGAGGCCACATTGCAGCACTTCCTGTTTTAAGATTGGTGATTTGCTTTTCAGTTTTATCTTCAAGATTCATTACAAACAACTGTCTTACTCCATCGCGTTTGGATCCATACACCAAATACTTCCCATCTGGCGAAGGCTGCGGATGGTAATGCAAAGTCATGGGCTTAGATTTGGTTAATTGAGTAATTGCTCCATCGAGTGTGATTTGAAAAAGCTCGACCTTATTATCAAGAATTGCAGTGTAGAAGATGGATTTACCATCCTTTGCCCAGCAGGGAACATCGCTGCTACCGCCATGAAAATCAGGTACATCTAGAAAATCAACAACGCCACGATACCCTCCACGATCGGCAAGTTTCTTAAATCCTGTGCCATCGGCTTTGGCCAAGCAAGGGTGGCAGTTATAATGCTCCCCCGAAACAAATAACAACCATGAACCATCGGGAGACCAGGCGGGCGCAAAATTAAATGGGTTCTGAGTGTCAATTCTCTGGGCATTATTACCATCTGCATCTGCAACATAAATTTGATAATTTTTATGATAGGCAATGCGCTTACCATCGGGGGAACTACTGAACCCGTAAGAAAAATCCTTGGAATCTTTGGTAAGGTTAGTTTTGTTTTTGCCATCAAGGTTCATGCGAAAAGGATGGGAATTCCCATCGATGATTGCAGTAAAGCCAAGTTTCCCCGGCTCATTTTTCCAAAAGAACAAACCCGTATTATAAAAACTGACCCGATCAATTCCCGTCAGATTAATCGGCCTCTTCGTTTCCAAATCCACCAAGAATGAATCAACCAGATAACCTTTCTTGGTGTAGCGAAAGGTCTTGTTTTTCTCCTCCCACTGGGCGTTTTCGTAATCTTCCCAACCCCGAACAATAATTGCCTGCCTACCATCTGGAGACCACCCTGCAAACTGCGTCCAAGAATCGGGTTCGGTAACTAATTGATCCGCAATTTTACTAGGAGAGGTGCCATCAGCCTTCACTAAGGATGCACGCATGGTGCGCACATTCGGATGCCTGCCCCCATCAAGATTCGTTTTAAGTTCTGTGTATCCAATCAACGGAATGGTATTAGGTTGGGCATGAACCATAAAACTTTGCATAGAAAAAACTAAGGTCATGAAGCAGAGTGATGAAATGGATATCTTCTTCATGATGAATCTTTCATGGAAATGGTTAGACAAGTATTCCCTTTACAATGTTTCCATGTACATCGGTCAACCTGTATTGCCTGCCCTGATAACGGAAAGTCAGCTTAGTATGATCGATTCCACAAAGGTGAAGAATTGTCGCCTGCATATCATGAACATGAACAGGATCTTTGATGCTGTTCCAACCGAAATCATCGGTGGCGCCATAAACGCTACCCGGTTTGATACCGCCCCCCGCCATCCACCAGCTAAAAGATTTGCCAAAATGATCACGACCCTTGGGGTTCACAGGATCACCTTGGCCAAAAGGCGTACGGCCAAACTCTCCGCCCCAAATTACCAAGGTATCATCAAGCATGCCACGTTCTTTTAAATCTTTGACCAAAGCGGCGGAAGGCCCTTCGGTATCTTTGCATTGGTTTTCGAGTTGTGTGAAAAGGTTGCCATGCTGATCCCAACCAGAATGCATCAATTGCACAAAGCGCACGCCTCGTTCAAGCAACTTTCGAGCAACAAGACAATTGTTGGCAAAGGTTCCTTTGTTGAGTGCATCTGGGCCATAGCGTTCGATGGTGGATTTTGATTCTTTGGTAAAATCAACCAGATCGGGAACGCTGGTTTGCATTTTGAAAGCCATCTCGTATTGGGCAATGCGGGTATCGATTTCTGGATCGCCAACATCAACCAAATGCCTTGCATTAAGTTCAGAAATTTCATCGAGCAACGCACGCCTAGCAGTAGGGCTAACGCCAGCGGGGTTGGCCAAGTAGGGAACGAGATCACCCGAATTGCGGAAGCGAACGCCTTGCAATTTGCTGGGTAAAAAGCCATTGCCCCAGTAGTAATCAAAGAAAAGCTGACCGCAAGTTCTACCCTTATCCGAGGATGTCATCACCACAAAAGTAGGCAGGTTATCTGTTTCACTACCCAAGCCATAAGAGAGCCACGAACCCAAACTGGGCCTGCCAGGCGTTTGTGCGCCCGTCATGAAAAAAGTAACACCGGGCGCATGATTAACCGCCTCGGTATTCATGCTTCGCACTACGCAAATATCATCAGCGATCTGACCAATATTAGGAAGCATCTCACTAAGAGAAATCCCGGAAGCACCATACTTTTTAAAAGGTTTGATTGCGGGAAGGCAGGGCCACTTACCATAGCCGCTCGACATGGTGGAAAGTCGGGTACCGCCCCGGATCGAATCGGGAATGTCCTTACCCTGCATGGTTTTCATCATGGGTTTTTCATCAAACAAATCGACATGGGAAGGGCCGCCTCCCTGCCAAAGAACAACCACGCGTTTTGCCTTTGGTGCAAAATGTGGCAGATCCGCAAGGCCGCCTGTGCCTTTTTTTGTTTCCAAGCCTTGTGCATTATTGGCGCCCAGCAAGGTTGCAAGTGCAGCGGTACCTAATCCGCTTCCCATAGAAGCAAGAGCTTCCCTGCGGGTTAAAATGTTATCTTTAAGAAATTGATGGTGGTTCATAGTTGGATTATTCCCTTGTCATTGCTTCATCAAGATTCATGATGGCTAGGCAAACAGCACTTAACCCCGCATGAGAAGATAAATCTAATGACTCATCTCTTTTGCTGCTGCCCATGCTTAAAAATGCCTTGGCCCCCATAGGATCGGCTTTGTAAATTGCTTCTTGTTTTGCAAACGCCCTTCGTAGAATTTTAGTTTCTTCAGCAGTGGGGACTCTGCAAATCACTTTCCGAAACGCATCAGCAAGCCTTGCATCCACATCTTTATTTGCCTTCATACTTTCTTGAGCCAACACCCGCGCAGCTTCCACCCAAGTTGGATCATTCAACATCGTAAGAGCATGTAATGGGGTGCTGGTTGTGGATTGCCTAACTCTGCAAGTTTGGCGATTTGATGCATCAAACATATTCGCTGGGCCAACGGTTCTGCGCCAGAAGGTGTATAAACTTCGCCTGTAAAGATCTTTCCCTGAAGAGGCGGGGTAGGTGAAGTCGCGTTCCTTAGTGATTGCAAGTGCCTCCCAAACGCCATCGGGCTGATAAGGATAAACCGGTGCGCCACCAACTTTAAGATCGATCAACCCAGAACTTGCAAGGGCCCAATCTCGAAGCAAGGGCGAGGGCAGACGAAACCTACCCGACCTAGAATAATATTTATTTTCAGGATCAAGCGCGCGATGCTCGGGGGTAGTCTTACTAGCTTG
>CAJCCR010000394.1 GCA_903960945.1 uncultured Planctomycetaceae bacterium | reverse complement strand
GAAGCCGTTTCTGCCCGAAATATTGTTGTGGATATGATTGCCCAGAGCGTTGGCAGTAATGGGAAAGCTAATGTTGGGTTTACAGTCCCATCTCATGACTTGACCGCCACGCTTGAAGCATTGCAACCTTTGGTCCAGGAATTGGGTGCCAGGTTGGTTCATGATGCCCAGGTAAGCAAGGTTTCGATTGTTGGTACAGGAATGAAAACCAACACGGGTGTAGCAGAAAAAATGTTTGCAGCACTAGCGTCTGAAAAAATCAGCATGAAGATGATCACCACGGGTGAAATCAAGATTTCAGTATTGGTAGACAAAGCGGATGCGGAGAAGGCCTTACGGGCAGTGCATAGCGCATTTTCGCTTGAAAAGCCAAGGTATGGTGCGGGTGCCTCAGTAGGAGATGTCAACCATTCTAAAATAGCGGCCCGGCAAAGCAGTCAGAGTTCAGGCGATCTTGTTGAAATAACCCAACAACTTGCAAGTATGGAAGAAATCTTGGTGAGTGAAATTCATCAAGCGGTGGATCAGGGTAGAATCACGCTGTTTGGCCTGCCCGATAAACCAGGGAATAGCCTTGCAATTTTTCAGGCTGTTGCCAGCGGTGGCATTGTTGTCGATATGATCGTGCAGAATTTGTGTGGTGAAAAAGTTGATCTTTCGTTTAGTGTGCCCCGGGAACAATTGCAACCGGCCCTAACTCTCGCAGTTGAAGCTGCCAGATCGATTGATGTCGGTATTCAGGCTTCTGCGGATAGTGAAATTGCAACTCTTTATGTACTTGGCGTTGGCATGCGAACCCATACTGGTGTTGCGCGAAGAATTTTTGGTTCATTGGCATCTGCAGGGATCAACATTCTGATGATCAATACGAGTGAAACTTGTATCAGTGTGGTGGTGCAGAAAAATCAGGGTAAGCTTGCGGAAGAGAAATTAAAAAAGGTGTTCGATTTAGATTAAAGTTGGTAGCAGTAAAAATGATGGTTGCTAAAAGAAGAAAGCCAGACAAAAGTGTCTGGCTTTCTTCGCGGAAATGGGTGGAAGTTGTTAGTAAACTTCGCCAGGGGCACCTGCCTTGGAGTTGCCCGTACTTTTAAGATTGCCGCCGTAGCGGAAGTGCCAGCCCTCAGCAACCCGAATGCGATGCAGTTCATCCATGGTGAGGCCGTATCGTGAAAACCAAGGCTTACCTTTGGCTTTGACAATTTCGTGAATTTGAAGAACGCGATCATTGCAAACAGTGTTGGCAAATTTCTTGCGTGCATCTTCGGTTTCTTCAAGGAAGTATTCTTTCCAGAATGCTCTTCCGCCTAAAATTCCACTTGCCCCTGCTTTCATTGCCATCTCAACTTGTTGCTTGTAAGCGGGGAAATCAACGCCTGCGCTAAGAAGAACCCATGGCCTTTCGCTGACAGCATCAAGAGCCTTAAGGTTTTTCTCAAGCTGAGCATCGGATTCATTTCCGAGGTGGCCTGGGAATTCTGCTTTATAGATATCGCAGAACCTGCTCAATTGATGAGCGCTTTCGATTACGGTTTCAGCCTTGCGATTGATGAAACTCTTGCTGTCTTTCTTTTCGTCGCCGAATGGGAAAGCAACCGTTTCCAAAAGCAGAAGGATGTCATGTTTTTTGCAATCTTCGTAAACTTGTTGAATGAATTCGAATTGGTGCTCCGCGCTATTGGGCTCGGTGGGTTCGTATTGAGCAAGAAGCTTAACTGCATCAGCCCCGATACCCTTGATTTTTTCCACACTCCAACCTGGTTCAAAACCGCCTAAAGGTGCATTGACCTTGTTTTTGCCGCCACCTGATTGCTCTACGCGAACCAAGATACCAACCGTTTTGGGGATATTAAAAGAAGCAACACTGTTCCAAACGCCATAGTAACCATCAACTAGAACGCCACTAGCATTCTTGGAAAGGGACTCAGCAAGAATAATTTTAGCTTCGACAATTTCGTCGAAAGTGGGTTCGCGATCGATACCTTTTTTCTTGAGGCTGTCACGGATCATGGTTATCATAGAGCTGTTTTGGTCGGTAGCAACCATGGTCAGGGTGCCGTTGTCATTGCTAATTCGCTGAAGACCACGAAGTTTTCCTGGTGTTAAGCCTAAGCCAAGAAGCCGGGTAACGGAAATTGGGGAATTTGGGTTCGACATCTCTATAAATCCTCACTTTTAAAACGGGGTATAAAGTCCAGCTTTGGAAATTCTATTTGTATTTGTTGTCAGAGCAAGCACTAATCATGCAAATATGATGCTAATTCATGACTTCTTCAAAACCCCATAAAGATTTCATTAATTATCTGTTTGCTTCCCCAAGGGATACTCTTTATAAATATTCAGTGAGGTAGTTAATTGTCCTAGTGAACAAATGGAGTTTTTATTATGTCGATGTTTATTGGCGAATCTTTGGTAGGCGATGGTAATGAAATTGCACATATCGATCTTTTGATTGGTTCAAAAGAAGGCCCAGTTGGCGTAGCTTTTGCAAATGCAATTGCAACCCAATCAGCAGGTCATAACAGTTTGCTTGCAGTTGTTGCACCAAACTTAATCTGCAAACCCGCAACTGTAATGATTACCAAAGTCACCATCAAAGGCTTGAAGCAAGCTGTTCAGATGTTTGGCCCCGCCCAAGCTGGTGTTGCCCGTGCTGTTGCAGATAGCGTTGCTGAAGGCGTTATCACTAACCAGCAAGCTGAAAGCATGGTTTGCGTTTGTGGTGTGTTCATTCATCCCCAAGCTGCGGATGACAACAAGATTTTTGAATACAACTATGCTGCTACCAAAGATGCTTTGAAAAAAGCCCTTGCTAATGAGCCAAAGGTTGAAACCATCACTGCTCAAAAAGACAAGGTTAAACATCCTTTCTCCCCTAAGTAATACTTTGGGTTATAAGGTTTAAAACATGGGGGCTAACTGCCCCCATGACTTATTTATAGGCTTAATTAAGGCGATTTTGTCATGGAAAAGAAAACCATACTAATCCAACTCGACCCTGATGCTCATGCAAGTGTCTTCGATCGGGTCGTTGCCATTGACTCCAACGTGGACGAACTATTCAGCTATGCGAATGTGCAACCCGATCAGGTAAGGGATCTTGTTCATGGCGCAATTTTTACCCGCGGCCCAAAAGATCTAAAAAATACTGCTATTTTTATCGGGGGCGGGAATGTTGAGAAAAGTGAAGCATTGCTTGCCAAGGCTCTTGCCGCAATGGTTCCCGAATATGGCTTGCGGGTATCAGTGCTATTTGATGCCAATGGTTGCAATACAACCGCGGCAGCAGCCGTTCGAATAGCAGCAAAAAACCTTGACCTTAAAGATAAAAAAGTGCTGATTCTTGCAGGCACGGGCCCTGTCGGTCAAAGAGCAGCGCTGCTGTTGGCCAAGCTTGGTGCTAAGGTTTTTTTATCGTCGCGTACTATTGAAAAAGCACGATCAGCAATTGTTTCATTAGGGAAAAAAATAGGGGAATGCCCTGCCCCGGTTGCAATTCAGGTTGCCAATGATGTTGAATTAAAAAGTGCATTGGAGGGAGTGGAGCTAGTAATCTCCACAGGGGCCGCAGGCGTTTGCCTTTTTCCTGAAAAAATTAGGCAGGCTGTTAGCAGCCTGAAGATGGTTATTGATCTAAACGCTGTTCCGCCTATGGGTATCGAGGGAACCAGCGTGATGGACAAGGGCGTGATTCGGGAGGGTGTTATTTGCTACGGCGCAATTGGCGTGGGAGATTTGAAGATGAAAATTCATCGCGCAGCAATAGCAGCATTATTTACCCGAAATGATCAGGTCATGGATGCGCTGGAAGTCTATGAAATTGCTCTGAGTTTCTAGCGAAGCGCCTCTTCGATTCTTTCACGGATAATTGTCTCAAGTAAGGGATGTGGCCCGAGATGGCCAGCAAGTTTAAACTGCACGTTGGGATACTTTTTAGTTAATAGTTCGAGCGATTCGATTAGGTCTTTTCGAACATGGATCCCTGCTGATAGAAAATAAGGTACCATGATCACCAACTGCGCGCCTTTTGCAACGCAGGTGTCTCCCCCAGTTTCAATTTCTGGTTCAGCAAGTTCTAAATAGGATGGCTCAACGATTTGAAGTTCGCTAGAAACAAGCCTTTTTGCAAGGTGAACCAAATCCTCGTTGGCTTCCTTGTTCCTGCTGCCGTGCGCTATTAGTAAAAGAGCTTTAATCATAGTAAATCCCGTGGTTAGTTTCTGTTTGAAATATCTTTTCTAGCTTGTTTGATCCAAGCTTGAATATCATTGTCATCGATGGCTGAGGGTACATATTGAATATAAGATTCAAGGTTAAAGAGAGCTTTGCTGGGGTGGCCAGCTTGTAATAGTGCCACACCTAAATCTCGCATATGTGAAGGGTCATTGGGTGCGACTTGTCTGAGTCTGTTCAAAATACGAATTGATCTTGGAACATCATTTTTTCGGAAATAAATTAGTTTTAGGTTGGTTAGCATGCGAATGATGACCGAAGCCATGGGCAAGGGCGAAAAATGATTTTCAGAAAGGGCGATCTGTTCGCCTGTGGCTTTGAATGAAAGGCTTTCACAATCGCTTTGTGAAAGGATTTTTCCGTCATTGAAAACATCGAAATAAACAGAATGGTTTCCTTCGCACGCCATGGTTACAAAGTGCCCCGGAAGTCCGACGCCAAAAAGCCTAAGGCCAAGCTTTTTTCCGATGCAAATTGCGAGAGTTGAAAGAGAAATAGGAATGCCAATTCTGCGATCAATGACTAGGTTTAGGTAGCTGTTTTGGGGGTCATAATAGTCATTTTTATTACCATGCAAACCAAGGTCATGGGATAAATACCGGGCAAAGGCTCGAACCCGAACTTCAAGGTCGGTGCCACCAGGAAGTTTACATCCATGTGAAAAAGCTGCAATTTCAGACTTGTAGGCTGAAATATCCAAGTTAGGATATTCATCCAAGGCAAGACTGAGTGCCAGGGTCTCTAAACAAATACTGGCATTTGGGTTTTCTGCCAGTAATAAAAGATCGCTATCTAGATTCATGTAGCTATTATAGATGATAGAGCAGCATAAAAAGTAATTTTTAGGTTATTATGGAACTAACTGTTAATAATGTTTATGGATTGATCTTGCGAAGCAAGCTGATGAAGCTTGATGAGGCTAAAATCGTATTAGATCGATGGAAAGAAGAATCCAAAACTGCACAATCCGATGTGATAAAGTTTGCTAACTGGCTTGTGAGCCGAAAGTATGTGACCGAATACCAAGCTAAGCTTTTGATCAAAGGCCATGCGGATGGTTACTTTATAAATAGTTACAAGATTTCGGAAAAGCTT
Organism: uncultured Planctomycetaceae bacterium; assembly: GCA_903960945.1. GTDB lineage: Bacteria > Planctomycetota > Planctomycetia > Gemmatales > Gemmataceae > UBA969. The sequence goes on along the minus strand of CAJCCR010000394.1, from coordinate 16,698 downwards.
GGAACGGGCCGCATGGGAGGTGTTTACAAAGCAGAGCATGAAACCGGACAAATTGTTGCTTTAAAAGTGCTGCCTCCATCTAAGTCGCGTGAAAAAAATTTCCTGATGCGCTTCCACCGTGAAGCTCAGATGAATATGGAATTGATTCACCCAAATATTGTTCGAACTTTTGAAACGGGCGTTTACAACGGTGTTCACTACATGGTTATGGATTACCTTGAGGGTGAAACACTCGATCAATTTTTGAAGCGCAGTGGTAAAATTCCTCCTGATGAAGCCTGCCATATTGTTTATCAGGCGCTTAGAGGGCTTGATTGTATTTTTCAACATGGGCTTGTACATCGAGATTTAAAGCCCGCAAACATGATGCTTGCAGGGCCAATTCTCACTTCTAAGGTGATGGATAAAACTTTAAAAATTCTCGATATGGGGTTGGGTAAACTCACCAAAAATAAAGAACCCTTGCATCAGGTTGTAACCGCATTGAACCTGACCGATGAAGGGGCGATTTTGGGTACCCCTGATTACATGGCCCCCGAGCAGGCTCGGGATGCTCGAAATATTGATATTCGTGCAGATATTTACGGTCTAGGCTGTGTTCTTTATCACTTATTGACGGGTCAACCCCCTTTCCCAGATACCAATATTATTAACCAAATTATCAGGCATCAGACCGAAACGCCAAAGCCTGCGAGTCAATTGAATTCCAAGGTCCCTGAGGGATTGAATAAGATCATTAATACAATGCTTGCGAAGGAGCCATCAGATCGCTACCAGACGCCCGAAAAATGTGCTCAAGCACTTGCGATTTTCTTGAATTCGGGGCCTTTTGTCGCACCTACTGTGCCTGATTCCGAAAACAAACTTAAAAAATACCTCACTTGGCTTGAAACTTCGAAAACTGCGCTCAAGGAAAAGAATAAAAATAAAAAAGAAGAGGGCATACTCTATGACCCTCCCTCGGAAAATATTGCGGATCAAGATAGTGAAAGTGATCCTAGTATTGAGGACGATTATTCAGTTACATTTGTATCTAGTATACCAAAGGAGACCGATTCCTTTGCTTTTGATAATCCCGAACCCGTGTATAAAAAAGCAATCAAAAAATCAAAGCCTGCCTCGGTTGGAGCTTTTAACCTATCTCGGTTCACTCGAAATGAATTGCTTTTGCTGGGCACCGGGATTGGGTTGGGCGCCTTTGCTACTTTAATAGGTTGCATCGTTGCTTTGACCATCTTTTCGTCTTCAAAAAAAGAACATGAAACTTCACCCTCACATCAAACGAGTGGAGATGGTAAAAAATGATTCTTCGTGCCAAGCATTACCAAACCGAACAGATGGTTGATGTTTGTTGTGACGATGGCAAAATTGTTGCTGTAGAAAAAGCAGGAAACTTTGTCCCAGATCATCAGGCAGCGTATATTGCCCCTGCATTTTTTGATTTGCAAATAAATGGTGCTATGGGTGTTGCTTTTAGTGATATCAACCTTAATGAAAGTGGAATCAGAAAAGTTCTTTCGGTTTGCAAGCTGCACGGTATCGAGGCAATTTGCCCGACAATTATAACAAACGCACATACTGTTTTGATTCATGGCTTTAATACCCTTCGAAAAGCCTGTGAAAGTGATCCTGTGATTGCCCGTGCCATGCCCTGCTTTCATCTGGAAGGCCCTTATATAAGTAACGAAGATGGACCGAGGGGCGCTCATCAGAAGCAACATGTTCGCAATCCATTTTATGATGAATTTAAGGAGTATCAGGAGGCTTCTGGTAATCGGATAAAATTGCTGACACTTGCGCCAGAGCTTCCGGGGGCAATTGATTTTATTCGGAAAATTAACCTTGAGGGTGTTGTCGTTGCGATTGGGCATACTGCAGCAAGCCCCATGATTATTAGAGAAGCAATTGCAGCGGGTGCCCGCCTTTCCACGCATTTGGGGAATGGTTCTCATGCCATGTGGCCTAGGCATGAAAATTATTTTTGGGAACAACTCGGTTGTGATTCGTTGTCTGCAAGTATTATTACTGATGGGCATCACCTACCCGAGGCACTGATAAAAACGATCGTCCGAGTCAAGCCATTCGAAAAACAAATAATTACATGCGATGCCAGTGGGCTTGCGGGGCTTCCCCCCGGGAAGTATTCGATGTGGAATCAGGAAATTGAAATATTATCAACCGGAAAAGTCGTGGTGCCTGGAACACCCTTTCTGGCGGGTTCGGGCTCTTTCACTGATGATTGTGTGGCTCATTTGATTTCTCTTGGAGTTGTTTCAAAAAGCCAGGCAATTGAAATGGCAACAAATGCGCCCAGAAGATTGCTTCAATTGCCAGAGATTAAAATTGAGCCGGGCAGCAAAGCGAATCTGATCTTGTTTGATTCCAACATGGATGTGCCATTCCGAATTAATTGTGTGATTATTGATGGCGAAGTGCTTAACAAAAGTTAAATAAAGTTAATTGATTCCTATTTAATGCCGGTCTCCGCGATCGGGAAAGCAATTAAATTGCTTATTCTAATTCGCTGTGTAGAACAAGAGGCTTTGAACTAATTTGTATCACGGTGATGCTAGTTGATAGGGAGTTAGATATGTCCTTGTTTGAGGGTGATGATGGCGGGGTTGTTCTGCTCTTAAAAAACTGAAGAAATGAAGAAGTTTCTTTGTTGTATTGGTTAAAGTGCTGGCATAGGATAAATCGAATGCATTAATTGTGGTTTTTTCAGAATTTAATTAGGTTGAAGTTATCAATGAGCCAAGCAATCTCCAAAGCTAAAATTCATGTCGAAAGAATGATGCACCGTAATAGTATCGCAGTTGCTGGTGAATCAATTGCGAGTTACGCACTATTGAAATTGATACCTGCAGTTGGCGGCGGCGGGGCTTCAATCGGCATTAACATGGCCATGGTTTTGGATGTTTCAGGTTCAATGTATGAAGAAGATGGTACCGGCAAAAGCCGTATTAGTAGAGTTCAAGAAGCCGCTTGTTCGGCTTTGAATTTCTTAAGACCAAATGATTCGATTGCCATTGTTGCTTTTGCAAATAATGCTGAATTAGTATTGCCTACGACTTTGGTTTCTCAAAAAGATAAAATTATTGATGTCATCATGCGCATTGACATGTTCAATGTGGATGCGGGCGGCACTTCGATGGATCAAGGTATCGAATTAGCACTTGCTGAACTTCAAAAAAGCACGGGTACCGGAAATATCTCGCATTTGGTTGTTCTTACCGATGGCGAAACTTCAGGTGAGCAGTTGTGCAAAGAATACGCAAAAGCTTCTGCTGAAAAGAAAATCAATTTTAGTGTGATTGGTGTTGGTACCGAGTGGAATTCAGGTCTTATCAAAGATCTTGCATCCCTATCAAATGGCAAATGGCATTACATTGATGTTAATCAGGTTGATTCTGCTCAGAAAGTTTTTGCTAGCGAGTTTCAAAGCCTTGCAGCGGTAGGTTTTCGAGATGTACAAATTCATTTTCGCTTAATGAAAGATATTAAAATCAGGCGAGTGCGCATGGTTGTTCCTGAAATCAAAGATTTGCCTTTGGTTGAAGTTGAAGATCGGCATTCAGTTGCGCAACTTGGCACCTTGGAAAAAGACAAGACTTCCCGTTACATTCTTGACCTTAGCCTTCCCAAGAGGCCTGATGGAAAGTTTAAGCTTCTTGATGTTGAAATAACTTTTGATACGGGATCAGGTGTCAAAGAATCCAGTGGTTTGATTCCTATTGAAATGGCTTATACCGCTGCAGGTAATGGCTATATTAATGCTGAAGTTGCAAAGCATATTGATGAGGTTCAGATTTTTGAATTAAACAAGAATCTGCAAAATGCCATTTCAACTGGTAATACCCAGGAAGCCACTCGTGTTGCTCAAAGTATTGAGAAAAAGGGTGAAGTCATGGGTGCTAGGGCTGCAAAGAAAACAATGCTTGCCAAGCAGGTGCTTGCTGAAATTAATCAAGGCGGTAAAGTTTCGAAAAAGACTCAGTTGGCAGTAGATGATGCGGCCCGTGCTGCTGATGAGTAGTCGTTTATCTGGGGTTATTAATAGGCAAGATGCCGCTTTGGAATAGGAATTTAGCATTCAGTTTTAAGTCGAGTTTAAGAGAGGTATTTCAATGATCGTATGTCCTTTTTGCCATTTTGAAAATGAAGACGGTGCCCTTTTTTGTGAACAGTGTAAATCTGACCTCACAGGGGTGGATTCTGCTCCAGCAGTTCCTGTTGCTGCTGAGGCCCCTCCTCTTCCCGTTGCCGAAGCAATCGAGGAAGCTATACCTTTTGCCATGGCGGATGCTATTGAAATCGTCGAAGAAGTTCCTTCATTTCCAATGGCTGAGATGGCTGTAGAAGAGATGCCGCCTTTGCCTGTTGCTGAAGCGATGCCGGAGGCAATTGCTCAAGAAGTTGCCCCTGCCCCCATTGCTGAAGAAGTTGCCCCTGCCCCAATCGCTGCGGCTCCTGTTGCCACACCTGTTTCGGATGACCCTTATTTTGTGTCGGATTCTGCGAATCCCCGCTTGTATGTGGTTCGTGGCCAGAAACCCAAGGTCGAATTCCCAATTCTTGCTGGCCTTAACTTTGTCGGTAGAGCAGATGACAAACCTGTTGATATCGACCTTGAAGATCAAGAAAACCCCGAACGAGTTTGGGCAAGTAGGCAGCATGCTGTTATTGAGTTCGAAGATAACAAAATAACTATCGAAGATCTTAATAGTTCAAACGGTACTTTCTTAAACCGAAATAAGATTTACCCCGGACAGAAAATGCCACTCAAGGCTAACGATATGGTGCAAATTGGTAATATTCAAATGAAGGTTATGCTTTAATAGTGCGCCTTCAAAGTTGATGTCTTGGCGCAGTTCGATAAATAACGGCTGCGCTTTTTTTTTGAATCTCTAACTTGGATTGTGTGAGTAATAGTAATCATGATGATGACTTGCCCCAAGTGTTCCAGAGCTAATCCACAAGAAGCTGTTTATTGCTATTTCGATGGCTTTGTTTTAGGCGGTGCCGCCGCTGGAACGGGCCCCCTTGCAATCAATAGCCTTAGATTCCCAAGCCCATTTGTTTTTATGAGTGGCCGTTCCTGCCTTAATTTTGACGACCTTGCCATTGCCTGTCATGAAGAATCCAAACCCGCTGCTGACATGTTGAAACAAGGGTTCCTTGAATCTTTTCTTGCAAGCATTGGTCGTATCGATTTGTCTATGGCTGCAAAGGAAGCTGCGAAATTTCCCGATTCCTCTCGTGGTTTAGATGAACTCTTGGGAAAGTTTCCTTCCTCTGTGTTATCTGAAGCAAGGCTTAATCTTTCTTCTCAGGAGATCAATCTCGGGGTGCTGAGTAGAACAGCCAAGCGGGAAATTAAAATTACTATTGAAAACGGGGGTATGCGCCTTCTATTTGGTTCCATCACTTCGGATAGCACCTGGCTTGCCATCGGGGAAACTGGGAATGCTTCGGTTAAGAATTTTCAAACCACTGGTGAATTAACGGTCCCGCTTCGGGTTGTTCCTGAAAAATTACGCGCATCTGATAAACCACTTGTTGCCAAATTAAAAATTGATTCTTCTGGTGGAAGTTCGGTGGTGTTAATTCGGGCCGAAGTGCCTGTAACTCCATTCCAACTTATGCCTCTCTCTGGTGCTCTCAACCCAAGGCAGATAGCTTCTAAAGCTAAAGCTAATGCTAAAGAATCCGCCATTCTTTTTGAAAACGGCTCTGTTGCCAAGTGGTACGAAAGCAATGGCTGGTCTTATCCTGTTCAAGGGCCAAGCGCATCAGGGGTAGGAGCCATTCAGCAGTTTTTTGAAGCGCTGGGTCTTACGCCACCGCCCAAAACTTTTATTAATCAAACTGTGGTCAATCTTGAAGGTGCTCCAGGCCAAGAACTCGTATTTGAGTTGACTGTTGGCACCGAAGAAAAGAGGCCTGTTTTCGCCCATGGGTTTGCAGATCAATCCTGGATTACTGCGAAAAACCCCAAGTTGACCGGTAGCAGTGCGATTCTTGGCTTTGTTATTCCTCAAATTCCTGATAGACCCGGTGAATTGTTGGTTTCCAAAATAGCAGTCACTTCCAATGGGAATCAGAAGTTTCTAGTGCAAGTAAATGTTCAAGTTTCTGGAAAGTATGTCGCTCCAAGGTCAGAGCCATCCCCTGAGTTGGTTTTTACTAAGCAGCCCGTTTTAATTCCTGGTGCCCCGCCCCCAACCGAAATTCCTGAAGCTGAAGATACCATTAAGGTTGTTTCAACTTTAAGAAAGAAAGCCAAAGGGCCTAATTCTTCTATCCCATTGATTCATTTCGTTCCCTTTGCGGGTTTGGTTTCTTTGATGGTTATATTGTTGATAGCGGATGCAGTCGGTGTTGGGGTGGGTGGCAAAACTGAAGGGGGATCAGCGCTTGCGAAAAATGAAAGTTCGCAAAGTTCCTTTGGTTATTCCTTCGACATTGACAAAAAGTCTGAATTAAAGCTCGATTTTAGTCATAAGCCAAAGTCTAGGAATTATCGTTTTGGTCTTTTTGCTGCTGATAAAAAGGATCCTAAAGATGAGGGGAAAAATCTTAGGCTCACCTATGATCAGGAGGGTGATTCAAATAACACACGAGTTCGTATTGATGATTCAGACTTCTTGTTTGCCCAATTAAAAAGCACAAGTATTACCGAAGATAAAGAGGACTCTAAAAAGCGTGTATGGCGTGTTTCGTGTGATTATCTGTTAAAGGGTGAAAGAGTTAAAGTTTCACAGTTTGTTCAAATTGTTCCTGGCAGTCAATCAGGCAACTTGGATACTTGTATTATTCGTTATACCGTTGAAAACAAAGGGAAAAACAGTCATAAAATTGGTCTTAGAATGATGCTTGATACCTTCATTGGTAGCGAAGATGGGGTTCCGTTTGTTGTTCCAGGTATGGATGGGTTTGTCACGAAGTTTACTGAGTTTACTCAGAAAGATATGCCAGATTTTATTGAGGCAATGCAGTTTCAAAATCTTGATACTCCTGGTGTTATTGCCCACCTTGGTTTGAAGGGCTTTCAGCTCCCCGATTGTGAACCAGAACCTTTATATAAACTCTATTTGGGTGAAAACCCAGGAAGTAAAGAGTTTGGCTACGATGCAGATGCTTCAGATCTAGCCATTAAAAAAGGCAAGGATGGTTCTCGCTTTACCGATTCCGTTGCCTTCCTTTATTGGAATGAAAGAGACACCAACCCAGGCGAAGTCAGAGAATTTGTTTTCAGTTATGGTTTAGGGGAAATATCAAAACCCGATGGCAGTTCTGGTGGCAAACTTTCAGTGACTACCGGTGGTAACACTAACGCAGGTAAAACTTTCACCCTTACCGCTTTGGTTAAAGATGCTACCAAGGGGCAGGCTGTTGTGATTGCATTGCCTGAGGGCGTTAACCTTGCATCGGGTGAAACAAAAGAAAAAACAATTGTTGAGGTAGATAGAGCAACCCAGATGTCGCAGGTTTCGTGGAAGGTTAGTGCATCAAAAGCTGGGGTTTATTCGTTAAAGGTTGCGAGTGGGCAGTTTAGTTCGCAAACAAAAGTTCAGGTTCGTGAAGCTTCCAGTAGTTTGTTTAGGTAACGGAATTTAGCCATATGAGTTTTAATCTTTTTCTTTATTATTGTGCGATATTTGGTGCCTATGCGGCCCTTAGCGCTGCATTTATATCCAGATTGGTAACCCAAAGTGTTACTTCTGAATTATTGCAATCCGTGATCGATGGTGCTTTAGTAGGCGCGCTTATTTCTTTTGCTGTTGGTGTTCTTGATACGGTTTGGAGCACGGGGAAGTCTGACATCAAAAGGCTTGTAATTCGCTCCTTGGGCGCTGGCTTTGTTGGTCTTTTTGGTGGCATTTTAGGAGGCGTTACGGGTTCGTTTATTGTTCGTATTACTGGTATCCAATTTTTTGTTCTGATCGGTTGGACGATCTCCGGCTTACTTATTGGTTTGTCACTTGGCCTTTTTGATTTGGCGTTTGCACTTGCAACAAAGTCCCCTGCCCCTCATGACAACAAAATTAAAAATGGGCTTATGGGTGGCGCACTGGGTGGTTTTCTTGGTGGTGCATTCTTTTTGTTCTTCAAATTAAGCCTAGGGGCCATTTTTGGCAGAGAGAATCTTCTTAGTGCCAGCGGTCTTGGGTTTGTTGCTTTGGGCGCTGCTGTTGGTTTCTTTATTGGTTTGGCGCAAGTGGTTTTAAAGGAAGCTTGGGTTCGTGTTGAGGCGGGTAAAAGAATTGGTAAAGAACTTATTCTTTCTAAGCCTGAAACCTTTTTTGGAAGGGCCGAAACCTGTGACATAGGCCTGTTCGGTGATAATTCGATTGAAAAGATTCATGCGAAATTGTTGATGCAAAAAAATCGGTACTTGATTGCTGATGCTGGTAGTGCTTCAGGAACTTTTCTGAATGATCAGAAAGTTACCAAACCCACCGAACTAAAGGCGGGGGATCTTATTCGCTTGGGAAGTTATCTTTTAAGGTTTAACGAGAAGCCTGGAAAAAAGAAGTGATCTTTATTCTTTTACAGGTTCATAAATTAAGGTCTTAAGCTATGCCGATAGTCTTTGGTTGCCCGAAATGTAATATGAAAATGCAGCTCCCCGACAATTCGGTGGGTAAAACCTTTGCGTGTCCAACCTGCAAAGTTCCGTTTACAGTTCCAGCTTCTGCATCTCCAGTTGCTCCTTCAGCGCCTTCAGTAAATATACCAGCTCCGGTTGTAAATAAGCCCGCTGTTTCACTCGGGTCTGCGCCAGTTGCTGCAACGCCTAAAGTTGCGAAAGCAGATTCCAGTCAGGTTGCTTCCAAACCAAGTTCCCCTGTGATTGGGCCGATTAATTGCCCTGCTTGTACAGCGCAACTTCTGCCTGGTGCGATTTCTTGTATGGATTGTGGTTACCTTTTGCAGGCTGAAAGTACTTTGGCAGAAGGCGATGGGGTAAGTCCTGCCATTTGTACTAATCCTGTTTGCGGTTCTGCTAACCCTCCCGGGGAGCGGAACTGTCAGCGTTGTGGTCAAGTTCTTCCATTTGCTGCAGGGCATTTAATTAATAATCGATATCGAATTGAAAAGCAGTTAGCTATAGGTGGTTTTGGTGCTGTTTATCTTGCAACGGATATTAAAGAAGCGAACAGGCCTGTAGCAATCAAAGACATGATTTGCGAAGATCCTGGCGAATTTGACATTCGATTGAACTTTTTCAGGCGTGAAGCAGATATTCTGAAATCATTGGATGCTGTTTCTATCGTGCCAAAAGTTTATGATTTAATTGAACAAGGTGAGCGGGCTTACCTTGTTCTTGAATTTATTAAGGGTAAGGATTTGATGAAAATCCTTGAATCGAATGGCCATACCCCGTTCCCGATCGAAAGTGTGATCGAGTGGGGGCGAAGTATTTGCGATGTGCTTCAGCATATGCATTCTCAAGTTCCTCCGTTGGTTCATCGCGATTTGAAACCTGAAAATGTAATGCTTCTCGAAGATAAAAAATCAATCAAAATGATCGACTTTGGAACAGCCAGAGATTTGGGTAAAAATCAAAAAGACAGGCATGCTGCAAAGACTAAAGTTTATACTGAAGGTTATGCGCCCTTAGAGCAAATTGCAGGTAAGCCTGAGCCTCGTAGCGATCTTTTTGCACTCGCTTGCACTCTTTACCAATTGGCAACGGGTAAGGTTCCAGAAGGTTCTATTACTGTTCATGAAATTGATCTTTTGCTTAAAGATACAGCCAATCCGATTCCCCCGCAGTCGCAATGGCTCTTCGAAATGATCAAAGTTAATTTAAGTGAAGACCCCAACGAACGTTATTATAGCGCTCGAGAAATTAAGGCCGATCTAGAAAAAAAACAGGTTACCAAAGAAGTACCTTGTTCAAAATGTGCTTCAATGAACAAAGTTCGTCAGCCTTTTTGTGGTAAATGCGCAGAGCCTTTAACCGACTCCACCCCTCCTTGTTACTACTGTGGTAAGAATAACAGAATGGGTAGTCGGTGTTGTATTCATTGTGGCAACAGGCTTCGATAAGCTAATGTTCCTGATATTATTTGATAATGCTTTAGAGGTGATTTTCGATGCATACTGATCCTTCTTCTTCCGATAACCATGAACCCCAAGCCGAGATGCAAGGGGATATTCCTCTAGCTGTGCCCGTTGAAAACGATGATCAGTTGGCAGAGGGTTTTATACCCATGGCCTTGCCTATTGAGATAGAAGATGGCGCAACGAATGTTGTTGTTGCGCAAAGTGAGCAGAATGATTCTTCACCAACGGTTTTGCCTGAAGTGGTAGCTCCGCAGAATGATTCTAAGACTGAAGCAGTGGTAATTTTGTGCAAGGTGTGTGGATCTCGAAGAGAGCAAGATAATAGTTCATGTCAGGATTGCGGCTATTATTTCACCGAACTTGATCTGGCTGGCGCTGTTTTAGTTGCGGATGGTGCAGGTGCTGTAGTTGGTACGGAATTAGTAATTGCGGGAAGATATAAGGCTACGAAAGTTTTACGGGAATTCGCAGGTGTAAAAATTCAAGCTGGAGTTGATGTTGCAGCTTCAGGTGGCCCGGTTGATGTTTTGATTTATTCACAAGCAGATCTGGGCGAGCAAATTGAGGCCGCTAAAGTGGTCGCTCCCGAAACTGATGAGTCAGATGATTTTTTACCAAGCTTTGATGATGCATTGCTTTCTGGTTCAAGCGGAATTGAAGCGACGAGTGAAATGCCAAAGTTATTGGTATGGCCTAATTTGGGCTGGTTAAGATCGACTTTGGATACTGCTGATTCAGTTGGTTTGCCTAAGGTTCTTTTTGGTGGCACTGAAAATTCCATAAACTATCTTGTTCTTGAAATTCCTACCGGTAAAGACCTATGGGAAGTATGGGATGATGAAAGTCAAAATGCCAGTGTCAGGTTTTCTTATCTGCAGGATCTTGCTCGTATAATGGTATCGCTTCACAAAGTCGGTGGATTTCTTGAATTTGTACGACCTGAAAGTGTTGTACTAACCAGTGAGGGTAAATTAAAGCTAAAGGATGTTTTGGAAATTCTGCCCCTACCTTTTCCCCCTGGCAGTCCCGTGCGCGGAACATTATATACTCCCCCAGAGTTGTTGTCGGGCAAGGGTTGCACTTCACCTAGGCCTTCTCTTTATAGCTTTGGTGCGCTGATTTATTCGTTGGAAATATTGCATCGTGAATTAAGTGAAAATGATTTTGAAAAACCAGGGGTACCCAAGCCGTTCATACCTAGATTCCCTGATATTCATCCCGCGTTTGGAAGGTTGATTTCAAAAACTTTTCGAACCGAAATTCATGCAAGATTCCCTACTGATGAAGCGGGCCGTGATGATAAAAGTGGGTTTACAGAACTCATTGCAACGTTGGCTTCTGTCGGCCGTAGTTTGGATAGATGCAGGCTTGAAATTGCTAGTTGGACAACTACTGGTATGGTTCGTACGGGCAATGAAGATGCTTTTGCTCTTATGCATGCCACCGAATCGCGTCAGGATGATTTAACGGATACTGCCCTGGTGTTTTTGGCGGATGGTATGGGTGGTTATGAAGCTGGAGAAATTGCTGCTGCGATGACTATGCAGATTCTTAGGCAAAACCTTACCATGAATAAAATGTTCGCTCAATTTGCTGGGGGCTCTGCCTTCACTAATGATGCAGCAAGCCCGCCGCCTAAAGGCGAAACCCATGCCCCCGCAGAACTTGATGTGGAAGCTTGCAAGATGTTGTTTAAAGGTGCTCTCAAAGATGCAAATCGCCAAATCTTTACTGCCTCCAGAGCTCCAGGTAGCAAAAGGCGTGGTATGGGTTGCACTGCTGAAGCCGCTTACATCGATGGCAAAAATCTGGTCGTTGGTCATGTTGGCGATAGTAGGGTTTATCATCTTTCCCAGGGTGAGTTAATCCAAGTTACGAGAGATCAAACTTTGGTAAATCGACTTGTTGAGCTTGGAAGCATTACTGCTGAAGAGGCTGAGGATCACCCTCGAAAAAATGAACTTCAGCAAGCTATTGGCGGCCAACCGGATGTAGAAGTAGGTATCTACCATGCAAGAGTTCTTGCTGGGGACTGGGTGTTTGTTTGTTCGGATGGTTTAACCAATCACATTTCAAATAAAGATCTTAAAACCATGCTTGCCAATGAGGCGCAATCTGCGCAAATGGCAGCCCGAAGGTTGGTCAACCTTGCAAATATTGAGGGTGCAACAGATAATGCAACCGTGGTTGTTATTCGTTGTACTTAATCAAAGTGCTTGGTTAAATTCGGAAGAATCCTTGACAGGGCTAAACTGGTTGGACTATAAATAGACTGTTCGGTCTAATCATGGTTTGAGCTTTATGTCATGAATCAAAGTCGCATTGATATTACGTTCATTCGCAAAGAGCAGATTGTTGATGCTGCTGTGTGTGTGATTGCGCAGCAAGGGTTGCAAAATTTTTCGCTTTCTGAAATTGAAAAGAAAGCGCATATGAGTCGCGGTCAGCTTACTTATTATTTTCCTGCAAAGGAAGATATTTTGCTGGCTGTTTTTGATCGGTTCCTTTTCTTGATGCAGATTGATTGTCAAGTGCAGGATAAAAACACCGGAAAACCTTCTGCAGATCAACTTGAAGGCTGGGAGCGCATTTCAAGAATTATTGAAAATGTGTTAGCAAGGCCCGTTGAGGGAGATGGTTTTCATGCTCTTCAATACACTTTTCTTTCTCAAATTTCCCATAGAGCCGACTTTCGCTTAAGGCTTAGTGCTTTGTATGAGGAATGGCGTATCAGGATCACCGCTGATTTGAAACACGAGTTTACAGCAGTAACCAATGATTTGGATTTGCGTAGCCTTGCCACTTTGATTGAGGCTATTTTGCATGGCCTATCAATGCAACGGGCCGCCGATCCTGATGCATTTGATCCTAAAACCATGGCTGATCTGGTTTTAAACATTCTATTTACCTACATGAAATCCAAGTTTGGTTTAAATAAACAAGTCATTAAAAAGAAAAGATCTGAAGGAGTTCGACGATGAACATTCTCAATAGCTCGCAACCAGTTTCAAAAAACCAAGCTAGTTTGGAAGAACGAGTTAAATCCCTCAAAATTAGTTCTTCTCCAGAAACCGAATCCATGCCTAAATCAACAATTTTCGCTTGGGGGCTTTGCTTTATCATGATGATCGTTGCAGGTTTGATGGCTTGGAGGAGTTATAAAATCACCCCTACAGGAACCGATTCAGTTCAGCAAAAGCTTCCTAGTCAGATAAACAAATCTTCCGGGACTGATACGGTGAAAACAGGTTCGGAAAAATCCTCTCCAGCACCTTCGATCCCAGGAAAAGAGAATATTGTTCTTGAGGCCAAAGGTTACATTATCCCAATGCATCAGATTCAGGTCAGTCCAAAAGTTCCGGGGATGATCGAAAAGCTTTATGTTGAAGAAGGTAAAAGGGTGAAAAAGGGTGATGTTCTTGCGGTGCTTGAATCCATCGATTACAAGGCTGATTTTGATAAAGCTAAAGCTGTCTTGCAAGCTGCAACTCAAAGAAAGCTAGAGATTAAAAATGGTAATCGACCTGAAGAAATCGAGCAATCGAAACAAGAGTATCTTGAATGCCTTTCAAACCTTGAGCAATTACGGTCCGATTTAGTTCGAAATCGCAGGCTTACGGGTTCTGCTTCACTTTCACAGCGCGAAATGGATGTTGCTTCTTTTAGTTTTGAAGGTGTAGAGCGTAAGTGTAGTAAGTTGAAATCTGCGTATGATTTAATGGTCAAGGGGCCAAGGGAAGAGAAGCTTAAAGCAGCGGAAGCTGAGGTAGACCAAGCGGTTGCAGATTTGGCAAAGGCTCAATGGAGGCTTAATAATTGCGTTATAGTTGCCCCCGTTTCGGGTGTTATCCTGACCAAAAAATCTGAAGAAGGAAATATTATCAACCCTGCTGCTTTTAATATTTCTGCTTCGCTTTGTGAAATGGCCGATCTTACCGATCTTGAAGTTGATCTTTCTATCCAAGAGCGCGATGTAGCTTCTGTTTTTAAAGGTCAAAAATGCCTTGTCATGCCCGAGGCTTTTCAGAATTACGCACCCTTCTTGAAGGTTCATCCTAAAGGCTATGAGGGTACGATTTCGAGATTAATGCCAATCGCGGACCGCGGTAAAGGTGCGATACCTGTTCGTGTTAAAATAAAAGTTTCCCCTGAAGAAGAGGGTGTTTATTTAAAGCCCGATATGGGTGTGATTGTTTCTTTTATGAAAGATCAGTCTTCCAAGTAACGAATTTTAAAAAGGATGATCATGGCTGAAAATATTGTTGTTCGAGTCGAAAACCTTACCAAAAGTTTTAGCAGAGGCAGTGAAAAAATTGATGTCCTTGAAGAATTGACACTCGAGGTTGAATCGGGAGAATTCTTGGCTCTTATGGGCCCTAGTGGTTCTGGTAAAACAACTCTCCTGAATATCATTGCTGGACTTGATACGCCGACGAGTGGAACTGTTACCGTTGGAAAAAATCTGATTAGCAAGATGAGTGAATCCATGCTTGCCTCATGGCGAACCCGGCATGTGGGTTTTGTTTTTCAGTTCTATCATCTCTTACCAGTTTTAACCGCATACGAGAATGTTGAGTTGCCCCTGCTTCTTTTGCCTATGACCCGGGCTCAGCGAAAAGTCCAAGTTATGAATGTTCTTGATCTTGTTGGTTTGTCCGGGCGAATAAATCATATTCCTGGTCAACTTTCTGGCGGGCAACAACAGCGTGTTGGTATTGCCCGCGCCATTGTGACCGATCCGGAATTAATCGTCGCAGATGAACCCACCGGGGATTTGGATTCAAAGTCAGCGGATGAGATTCTTGATTTAATGGGGGTACTGCAGAAAACTTTGGGTAAAACCATCATCATGGTTACGCATGATCCAAGGTCTGCGGCTCGAGCCCAGCGAGTGTTGCAACTTGAAAAAGGCAAGCTCGTTAAGGATTCCAGAAACTTTTCTTATGTCACCGGCAATGCTGGCAATTAGGGATTAGATTCATGAATAATGTTGAAAAGTATCTTTTGGAATTACTTGATAGCCCACTGCAGTTGGGGGCGTTGATTCTTGTAATGATCGCTTTCCTAGCCATAATTGTATTTGCTAATAGCTATATGTTTTACTTTCGTCTTATGTTTTTAAATCTAAGACGTAATATTATTCGTACAAGCCTTACTGCAATTGCCTCGATTGTTTTGGTGTTTGTTGTCACATTGGTATGGACTGTTCTTTGGTTTTTAAATCTGGTTACTTCTGAAAAAGCAAAAGATTTCAAGGCGATAATTACCGAGAAATGGCAGATCCCCAGCCAGATGCCTTATGCCTATGAAGCCAGCCTTTCAGAAGGTGCACCAAGCCAAGAGGGTGATTATAAGATTGATAAAAGTATTGATGCGATGACTTGGCAGTTCTATGGGGCGACCATTGATCCTGAGAAAAAAACGCGCGATAACATTATCTTTTTCTTCAGCATGGAACCCATGAAGATGACCAAGATGATGGACGGGATGGAAGAATATAGCGCCTCGCAATTGGATCAACTCAACAAGCTTTGCGAAGAAATGGTAAAGGACAAGCGTAAAATTATCGTGGGAACCGAAAGATTACAGGCAATCAATAAAAAAGTCGGAGAACGAATCAAGCTTACCAGTTTTAATTATAAAGGTATCGATCTTGAAGTTGAAATCATTGGTTCATTCCCCGAAGGTCGTTACAACCAAAGTGCCATTTTGAATCGTGATTATCTGAACGATTCCCTAGATGACTACAACAGAAAAAATCCAAATTCGAAACACCCCATGACTAATCGGAACTTAAATCTGGTTTGGATCAGGGTTCCTGATAAGGATGTTTTTCAAAAAGTTGAACGACAGATAACTGATTCGCCTTCTTTTACAAGCCCTGCGGTAAAGGTGGAGACGGCTTCCTCGGGTATATCTACATTTCTCGATGCTTATCGCGATCTACTTTGGGGACTTCGATGGATTTTGGCTCCATTTATTCTGGCAACGATGGCACTGATTATTGCAGTTGCTATCAGCATTAGCGTGCGTGAACGAAGGAAAGAAATCGCAGTTATGAAAGTCATTGGGTTTACCCCGATACAAATTCTTTTTCTGGTGCTTGGCGAAGCGGTTATGGTAGGTGGATTTAGCGGGTTGATTAGTTCCGTTGCAACGACGATGGTTATCAATAATGTGGTTGGTGGCATCAAGTTCCCTATCGCGTTTTTTCCGATTTTTATGATTCCCATTGATGCAATCTGGTGGGGGCCTGCAATTGGAATTAGTACCGCACTCGGGGGCAGTTTGCTTCCTTCTCTTTCTGCATGCAGGGTAAAGGTTTCTGAAGTATTTGCAAGAACCTCTTAAGTTATATCGGAGCCTTTATATGAGTCTTTTTTCTATGCTTGCGACTTCGCTGATTTCTATTGTCGGCATTACTATTTTGCTGGCTTTGGTTGGCAAGGTTCCTATCAATTATAGCATTCGAAACCTAATTGTTCGTTGGCCCATTTCTCTTATGACCGCACTCGCGTTCACCATGGTGATTGGCGTTCTTATTGTGATGCTTGCCTTTGTTAATGGGATGTACAAATTGACAGAGAGTAGCGGCCACCCTGAAAATATCATTGTGCTTTC
>CAJCCR010000393.1 GCA_903960945.1 uncultured Planctomycetaceae bacterium | reverse complement strand
TTCACATCGCCTGAAGATTTTGGGTTCGTTTCTTTTGAAGTAAGGTGCTTGTAAAGGGGGGAAGCATTCGCACCTTTGACCATTTGCTTTTCTAAAACTGGGAAGGTAACGCCATAGTTGGTTTTACAGAAATTGGCGATTTCATCGTTGGTACCTGGTTCTTGACCACCAAATTCATTACTTGGAACGCCCAATACCACAAAACCATCTTTGTTAAACTTTTCGTAAATATTCTGCATTCCCTTGTATTGGCTGGTGTAGCCACAAGCGCTGGCAACATTAACTACCAGTACGACTTTTCCTTTATAACTGGTTAAATCGAGCTCTTTTCCATCTAAAGTTTTGGTTTTATAGTTTAATGGGGTGGTCACGACGGCTCCTTTTTCTGCAAATATTGGGGAAACTACGATGGTTAACGCTGTTATCAAGCCAAATACATACTTCATTGATAGACTCCTGTTTGGTGTTACGACCCAAGTTTTCTAAAATAATAATACTGTAGACAATGGGTTGTTCCATTATCAAGTTTACTGGTATTATAGTATAGCCTTACTAACCTTGGCAGTTAAAGCGAAAGTTTTCCAAAATGACGGACGCGAGCAAAATTCGCAATTTTTCTATTGTAGCCCATATCGATCATGGCAAAAGCACCCTTGCGGATCAGTTCCTTTTAAAAACAGGCGCTATCACCCAACGGGACTTTCGTAACCAGGTCCTCGATGATATGGATCTCGAACGCGAACGGGGCATCACCATTCAGATGCACCCGGTTACCCTCTATTATAAAATGGATGGCGAAACCTACGAACTCAACCTCATCGATACCCCCGGGCATGTTGACTTTACCTACGAAGTATCCCGAAGCTTGGCAGCTTGCGAAGGCGCCATTCTTCTGGTCGATGCTTTTCAAGGTGTTCAAGCCCAAACGGTAGCCAACGCTTATCTTGCGATTGATAACAACCTGACCATTGTTCCTGTTCTCAATAAAATCGACATGCCTATAGCCCGGCCTGATGATGTTATTGCTGAGATGGAATCCGTACTTGGTATTCAGCCCGAGGAAGTTCTTCGGGTTAGCGCCAAGACTGGGTTGGGAATGGATGAGGTCATGCGTGCCATCGTCGATCGCATCCCTGCTCCTTCTGGGAAGCCCGACGCTCCTCTTAAGGCACTCATCTACAACAGCCATTTCGACTCTTATAAAGGTGTTGTAATTTATATTCGGGTTATGGAAGGCACCATGCGCAAAGGCCAGCGCATCAAGTTCATGCGTGGCAACACCGATCACGAAGTTGCTGAGATGGGCCAGTTTAGGCCAAACCCAACTCCTTGTGATGTACTTGGGCCTGGGCAGGTAGGATTCTTTATGGCGCAGGTGCGCAAGTTGGATGATGTTCATATTGGGGATACCGTAACTGAATCCAATAGGCCGACTGAAACAGCTCTTCCTGGTTATAAAGAACCCCAGCCGATGGTCTTCAGCGGTTTGTACCCGACCAATAACGATGATTTCGAAGAACTTCGCGAAGCACTCATGAAGCTAAGGCTTAACGATGCCAGCTTTAGTTATTCTCCTGAAGTGAGCGAAGGATTGGGGTTTGGTTTCCGATGTGGCTTCCTTGGGATGTTGCACCGCGAAATCATTCAACAAAGGTTGGAGCGCGAAAGCCAACTCGATGTCGTTCAAACCGCACCCAATGTTACCTACGAAATACTAAACCGTAGTGGCGAAGTTATCGTCATCGACAACCCCCAGAAGGTTCCAGTCGATGGGCAGATCGAAGAGTTCCGCGAGCCTTTCGTTAAAATCAGTTTCTTGGTCCCTTCCAAGAATATCGGCGATCTGATGCAGATGTGTGCAGAGCGCAGAGGCATTTACTTGCGTACCGAATACCTTAGTACTGCGCGTGCTATTTTGGTTTACGAAATGCCCCTCGCAGAAGTCATTTATGATCTTTACGACAGGCTTAAATCGGTGACCCATGGTTATGGCACCATGGATTATGAATTCCTTGCTTATCGTGCTGCAGACTTGGTTCGTTTGGATGTGTTGGTTCATCATAATCGGGTCGATGCGCTTTCGACGATTGTGCATCGTTCTACTGCAGACAGGCGTGGCAGGAAGTTGCTCAAGAAGCTGCGTGAAGAAATCGACAGACATATGTTCGAGGTTGTTCTTCAGGCTGCGGTTGGCAGTAGGATTATCGCAAGAGAAAGTATTGCTGCCCTAAAGAAGGATGTTACAGCGAAGTGTTATGGTGGCGATATATCCCGCAAACGCAAACTTTGGGCCAAACAAGCCGAAGGTAAGAAACGCATGAAGCAGGTAGGGCAAGTGGAATTACCGCAGGAGGCATTCCTTGCTGTCCTTGAATCCGATGATTAACCCCAGGGTACCCAATGGCGCAATCTGATAATTCCACTCCCCCTTCCGATCCGGGTTCGCCTGTGCCTATCGAGGGCTATAAGATTTTAAACGAGGAAGTGGCTCCTGCTCCTGTGATCTCAGAAACAGATTCAAATGCCCTCAAGGATCCCTCAGCCCTTGATGGGCAATTTGAGCGGAATGCAAGTAACCCTTCAAAGACAATCGTTGTGAAAAATGATGGTTTTCGAGAACTTCTTGAAACAATTGTTTTTGTTGTCGTTCTGGTTTTGGTGCTCAAATCTTTTATCGCAGAAGCGTTTGTCATCCCTACCGGTTCGATGGCAGAAACCCTATTTGGCTATCAAAAGCAAATTAATTGCCCTTCATGCAAGCATCGCTTCCCAGTCAATTGCTCTAGCGAAGTCGAGCAAATGCCCGGTGCAGGTGTTATGTCTGTAAGCACTGCGACCTGCCCGAATTGTTTGCTTAGTATCAAATTGCTAAAGCACAACGAAGAGTCTTTCCCTGGGGAAGCTGCAGTTGCAGACCCGGGCCCATCCACGGGCGATCGTGTTCTGGTCGCAAAGTATCTTTATGATCTTCCGGGCAAGGGCCCCGAGCGACTGGATGTGGTTGTTTTTAAATATCCAGGCAACAGTAACCCTAATGAATTTTCCGCGCGCTTCCCGGCTTCGGGCCCTCAGCGCAATCATGTGCCCATGAATTACATCAAAAGGTTGATTGGCTTGCCTGGTGAGACTATCGCAATTCAGGCGGGTAAGCTTTATCGACTGCCACCTGATACACTTCCCCCTCCGATCTCGAATCCAAGAGATAACTCAGATCTTTGGATGTGGGAATTCATGCACGAAAACGAAGCACGTGATTCTTTTATCGATACGGATAAGTTTGAAATCATTCGCAAGAAGCCCAGCTCAGTACTTTCAATGCGCAGGATTGTTTATGATGATCAACACCGATCTGCTGATCTTCCCAATCTAAAACGTTGGCAAGCTCTAAAACCCAATTGGAACGAGATTTCTCCTTCGGTTTATGTCAGCTCTACCGAATCAGAAAAAACTACT
>CAJCCR010000392.1 GCA_903960945.1 uncultured Planctomycetaceae bacterium | reverse complement strand
ATAGCAATCCCCCAATCGGACCGCTTTTGAAGTATGGATGCAACTACTGCGGTATGGGATTTCACCTCTGCAAGATAACCACTTGGGCGTACGTTTTTTAGTAAACGGTCTATAAGAATTCTGGTTCCACTGCCTTTGTTTCGATTTACCATCAAGAGATCTGATTGATGAGTGGCAATGTAAATTGCAGATGTTAAATCTTTGCCTGCAAATCTTGAGTCCTCTGGCCTAAACACTAATCCTTGCAATCGCCCATAACCTTTAACTAATTCAATTTTATCATTAAGAAATGGTTGGTTGTATGTGTTGGATTGTTCATCTAATAAATGAATACCTGCAATATCGCACTCATTTCTTTTTACCGCTTCCAATCCTCCAGTACTGCCAACAGGAAGAAATTTAGCGGTAATCCCAATCTCCCTGAGTTTGCTGATTAAATAATCTAATCCTATGCAGTGACTTCCGATGATTACCAAATCTGCAGGTTCGATTTCTTTCCCAATCAGTTGAACATCAACAATTTCATCTGCCTCAAGATATTCGTTTTTTTTGGGTATCACTATAAACCCATCAGCTTTTGCAAAAGCAGTAACCGAACCCGACCCTTTTCCCATTGGATAAGCGTAGTATTGAGAATTAATAGTTTTTTCAGGTTCTCCATAAGTGTTATTCTGGACTAATCCCACTAACAGGAATTCCGTTCTACCTCGCTCGGAATTCACCCTGAAGGGAAGAGTTGCTTTAATGGTTTTTTTGTTTCTGACTAATTTGCCAGCCATGCATTTTAATACAGGCGCTACGAATTCTTGAAAAGTAAATATTGCAGAAGTGGGAAAGCCGGGGAGAACTACCACCGGAATTTTTCTTTCCTGATGATTGACAACAGCAAGACATAAAGGCTTACCGGGTTTTAGCGCTATCCCATGCGCTACAATTCCTGGTTTTCCTAATTCAGCAACAACTTTATAAGAAAGATCGCCACCGCCTTTTGATGTTCCTCCTGAAAGAAGAATTGCATCGTATTTTAGGCAGGAATCCAGAGTGGTTTTTAAATTTTCCCAGTTATCTTTTATGATTCCCAAACAGACTACGTCGCAGCCCAATTCTTTCACAGCATCAGCAAGTACAGTGCTGTTGCTATCGTAAACACACCCTAGAGGCAAAAACGTGCCTGGTGCAATGATTTCATCCCCCGTCGAGAAAATTGCAACAATAGGCTTCCGAACAACAGAAACCATATTTATGCCGAGTGCTGCGAGAACCCCTGTTTCTCGGGATGATAAAACCTCTCCTTTTCGTAAAACGATTTCACCTTTGCTAATGTCAGTTCCAGCAAAACTAATGTTTGCTCCGGGTGCGATAGCTCTGTTAATCAATAATCTGCCGTTTTTAAAATCAGTATGCTCAATCATGACAATTGCATCAGCACCTCTGGGCAACATGCCCCCGGTAGCAATTGGTAGAGCTAAATTAAATTCAACTACTGATTTTGGTTGAAAACCAGTAACGATGTTTTCATCCCCAACTTTTAATGATTTGATTGAATCTTCGGTTGCGCCAAAAGTATCTTCAGCCTTTAGTGCAAAACCATCTACATTTGATCGATCAAATCCAGGCACGTCAATCGGTGCGTAAACATCAACTGCTAGAACTCTGCCTAATACCTGATCTAGAGCAATGATTTCGCTCTCAAGAGCAAACATATTTAATTCTGATTGAAATAATTTTTCCGCTAGATCGCGATCGATCACGTTAAGAAACTGTTTTTGATTAATTGATTCGTTCATATTTTTAGTCATAAAGGTTGATTTTTACATTCTCTCCAGAAGGGTAACCTTCGCATTCACCCGGCACCATTAAAAAACCATCTGCAATCGTTGTGGTGCTCAGCATGGATGCCCCACTTATTGCTAGAGGTTCTGCAAATCCGTTATTGATTTTTACTCGAACATAATCCATTCGCCCTACCATGGAGGATATTTTGGAAGCAAGCGGGAGAGTTATTGATTTGTAAGGCAATTCGCAATTAATGCCTGAGAATCGCCTAATTGCTCTGCTTGCAAAAAGGTCATAAGAACAAAGGCATGACACAGGGTTTCCCGGGATTAAAAACACATATTTGCCATTAATAATTCCCATTCCAGAAGGGCTAGCTGGCCTTAATGCCACACCATGAATTAGAATTTTTCCAAGTTCTTTTACAAGCGAAGGTGCATGATCTTCCTGACCAACTGAACTTCCACCACTTATTAGGATGAAATCTGCATTTGATTTAGAGATCGCATCACCAATTAATTCTCTTCGGTCTTCCAAAAAAATAATATTGGGATGAATTTGGATATCCCTGTAAACCAAAGCATCAAGCATTACAGAATTTGAATCAACAATTTGATATCCCATAGGCATGGAGCCTGGCTTTAGTAATTCATCTCCTGTAATAAAAATATCAACACTAGGTTTTTTTATAACAGAAACGGAAGGTATTCCGATCGAAGATAAAATACCAATATCTTGGGGCCGAAGCTTTCTTCCTGCATTTAAAATTTCTTGACCAACCTTGACATCCTCCCCAATTCTTCCAACATTTTTTCCAGGGGGAATAGATTCAATAACTCTTAAAACTTTGTTTTCCTCTTGCGCTAATTCTACGGGAATGACTGAATCAGCACCTTCAGGCATAGGTGCGCCGGTCATTATCCGAACAGCAGTTTGAGTTGTAACGCAACCTTTAAAAGGCTTACCAGGCAATGACAAGCCAAGAACTTTAAAATCTAAGGGTGAATAAGGTGCAGCCCCAAAGGTTTCTTCCCCACGAATTGCATATCCGTCCATCGCGGAACGATTAAAATTTGGAACTTTTACTGTTGATATTATTGTTGACGCAAGGACTCTGCCTGCGGCTTTATTTAACCAAACAACTTCAAAATTTTTCGATGGCGAAATTTCATCAATAATATTTAAAAAATCAACTACATCTTTTTTTTCTTTAAAGCCTTTCATGCGGATATCTGTGCTGTCTTTTTTATCTTTATCTTGCGGCATTAAATTAATCCTAAGTAGTAGTTTTATGCATGATTTTAATATATTAAATGTGTTGGGTGTTTATTCCTAACGGGTGATTTAACAAGGAATATATAATTGGGCGTTCTACAAAACAATTCAACAATCGAATCAAGAAGCCGTTTCAAATTTTTGACGGGTGCTCGAGGTCTTGAGTATCCTTACAACTTATTATTGCTTGTTTGTTT
>CAJCCR010000391.1 GCA_903960945.1 uncultured Planctomycetaceae bacterium | reverse complement strand
GAATACATTGATCCGCCTTTGGAACATAATGGTATACCGGTAAGGGGCAAGGGGTTCACCGTGGATGATTTCACTAACCATGCCCTCGACTTCATTGAAAAGAATTCTGCAAAGCCTTTTCTTGTTTATTTGCCTTACAATACGCCACATTCTCCTTTTATTGTACCCAAGCCTTTCTGGAACAACTTCAAAGATAAAGCCATTCCGCAGAGAGGTGTTGAAGGGGATCGCGAAGATATTGATGTGACCCGTGCGGTTCTTGCTATGTG
Organism: uncultured Planctomycetaceae bacterium; assembly: GCA_903960945.1. Classification (GTDB taxonomy): domain Bacteria; phylum Planctomycetota; class Planctomycetia; order Gemmatales; family Gemmataceae; genus UBA969. Next base: position 4,972 of record CAJCCR010000391.1, on the reverse strand, counting down.
TGAAAATATTGATGTCAATGTGGGAAGGGTTCTTTCTAAAATCGAAAACCTTGGGATCAAAGAAAACACGATCGTGCTATATTTTTCTGATAATGGGCCAAATAGTTTTCGATTCAATGGCGGAATGAAAGGCCGTAAGGGAAGTACGGATGAGGGGGGCGTGCGCTCGCCAGGCTTTATTTCTTGGCCTGGTAAGTTGCCTGCGGGGAAAACTGTGGCACAAATTTGTGGTGCGATTGATATTCTTCCTACGCTTCTTTCGCTTAGTGGTATTAGCAGGGTTGGCGATAAGCCTCTTGATGGTAAGGATCTTTCGAAATTATTTTTTGATGCTGACCCACAATGGCCTGATCGCATGATTTTTTCTAATTGGGCAGGTAAGACAAGTGTACGAACAGAGCAACATCGGCTTGATGATAAAGGTGCATTGTTCGATATGAAAAATGATCCTGGGCAAACTAAAAACATTGCAGCTAAGGAACCTGAAGTTGCAAAGAAGTTAAGTGATGCGGTGGCGCAATGGCGAAAAGAAGTGATCCCTAAAAAGGTTGATGATCGCCCTATTCCTGTGGGTTTTACTGCAATGCCCATGACGCCTATGCCTGCAAGAGATGGTACTGCCACGGGGAAAATTAAGCGTAGTGCCAACGCGCCCAACTGTTCGTATTTTGTTAATTGGAATAGTAAAGAGGATCGCATTAACTGGGGTATTGAAGTGAATAAGCAAGGCACATATGCGGTTGAGATTTTGTATACCTGCCCATTAAAAGATGCAGGGTCAACGATTGAGATAGGTTTTAATGAGAGTAAATTGATCACCAAGGTTGTTCAAGGTTGGGACCCGCCATTGATCACGGATCAAGATGTAATACCAAGGCCCGCTGCGGAATCGATCATGAAAGATTTCAAGATATTAGAAGCGGGAAAGATCAAGCTTTCGAAGGGGAAGGGGGATCTTGTTTTAAGGGCGCTTGAGATTCCTGGGAAGGAAGTTATGCAGGTAAGGGCGATCAATCTTCATCTGATTGCTGAATAGGTTTACATCAGAAAACTTTGCAGAGCAGGATTGCAGGGCGATCATTTGGGTTTATGGGAAATATATTTACTTCCCTTTGTTTCCCAATGCCTCGCTGATTTCCGAAAGTTTCTTGCGCAGCAATTCAGGATCATAATCTGAGATGCTTTTTAGTGTGATTACTTCTTCTTCATCATCAAGCTTCTGCAATTTTTCTAGCACGCTAGCCTTATTGATTTCGCTGTTGAATTTCGAATTATCCAAAGTAATCATGGTCACTAAGAAATTCGGGTTCTTCACTAGTTTGACCAGATTGTTGGCACTTGAAATATCAGCAAGGTAGTTGATGAAATCATCTTTGAAGTCGGATTTGTCCGAGCGAGATGCTCTTACGGTAATATCCAAGACTTCTTTAACCCGCGGGATGCGGTTCTGGTAGGGATGAATATTGAGCAAAGAGGAAAGTTCCGTAACGGGTGCTATGGCACCTTTTTTTCCTTCATTGAGTTCTTCGCTTATTACTTCAAGCAGGGAGGCCAATTGCCTTGCGGATTCGTAATCGGGGGAGATTATTTTTCCATTGGGGCCTGGCTTGGTGTAAAGCCGGAGCAATTCTTGAACAGTTCGTGTAACTGTTGGCTTATCGAGTTTTTTAGCACGAAGTCTTGCGAGGGCAACATCGCAAGACTTGGAAAGTTGGATGCTTGCGGCCTTGATGGATTCGGGATTGCCAAATGGCCTTTCATTGTTCGATGCAAGGATGCTGTTTAGGCCTTTTTCAATTTCATCGAATGGGGTTTCAGAGGCAATCAAAGCAGCTTCAACAAGTGAAGTAGGCCATGATCTTAAAAGTGGTCTTCCTGGGGAAACGCGGAGCAGAGGGCGCTGTGCTAGGTGAAAACTGTAGCCACGCACCTGCCTGAAGCCGGGGTATCTCAAATCATGATGGCAGGCAAAGCAATCGCTATGGGCCATAGCTATTTCGGGCCAAGCAGCTTTTGCCAATTCTTGTTGTTGTGCAATTTCTTTGGGTGCATTTGCGCCCATCATGATTTCTGGCCAAAGCATGGTAGGGTTCTTGTTGGCAAAGTCTGCTCGGTCTGCTGCAAGCTTTACTGTTTCTTTGAGTGAGACTAATGCGCCTACAAGGGCCAAGCGGGTTCGGAAGAAATCAATATTTTCGAGATGATAATTTGTTTTCTTTTCAGCGTCTGCATTTTTGAAATAGGGCACGTTTTTTGGATCGCGCCAGTGCTGGGGTTCATTTGTGGAAAAGGTTGCGATTTCGATTGGGGGAAGAGGAGGGTGGCCTGCAGCGAACATGGCATGGGTTACAATTTTGCCTTCGCCAGCGTTGCCAATGTGGCAAGAAACACAAAGCATTGATCGAACTTCGGGGTCGCGTAAATCCCGCATTCCTAGTTCATGCTTTTGGCCCGCAGTTTTTTTGCGCCAATTGAATTCTGAATGTTCGCCCAACCATTTGGAAGAAGGGCCATGGCAACCTGCACAGCTAACGCCATCAAGTTTGTCGAGTCCGCCAAAATCCGCTTTCGCTGCAAGATTACCCATGGAATGGCAATTAAGGCATCCAGTTTCTTGTTTAGTAACATCCTGCCCAAGGATTTCGCCCATTCTTTTGCCACGTGGGCCAACCAGCACAGCGTAGGCTTGAGCATGTTTGTCGTGCGTTTTCCAGATGGAGTATTCCGTCATTAGTACAACATCCCAAGCGCGGAGTTCTTTACTCGCAGGGTCTTCGCTTGGTAATTGGTTTCCTTTGGGGAGCGCATGGCATTCGCCACATTTTGCTGCAGATTGATATTTTAGGTCAGTCCAAGCATCTTTTTTTTCCTGAGCGTTGGAGCCTGAGGGTAATAAAAAAGAAATCAGGGAAGCGATCAGCAATCCCTGAAGAGGTTGGATCTTGATGAGTGTCATTAATTATCTCCTGTTTGATTCCAGCGCAATCTGCAAGGATCGAAACACGGATGAAAATGTTTCGCCAGATTTTTCATTTCTGGGATTCAAACCGAACTTATCTTCAAACAAACTCGGACTATCAAACCCCTTCGGAAATACATCTTTCAATAAATCTCTCAGGATGACAAGTTCTTTTGTGAAATCTTTTGGGATGCCCTGTGGATCGATGTCATACCAAGAATTATGAATGGCAGCCAAGCCTAGATATAGTTGGGAAAATTCATCCCATGAACCTTTTTCTGCGTTAATTTTACCTGAATCTATAAGCTTCTTTGCGAGGCTAAGCAATTGGGATTTATTCCAAGTCGGGCTTTTTTCCAAATCCTGTGCAGCAATTTCAAGTTGCTCGATCGCCTTTTTGCATGATTGCCCCACCTTGATAGGTTGAGCGCCAAATTGATTCATCTGCAGGGATACTTCCGTGGGAAAAGCCTTTACTTTGCTATCTTCTAATACAAGCTTTAAGGCGTTGCCATTGAACCAACCACCCCAGGGCAATGAGCCCGGTTTGTTTGAGTAGCCACCTAGGTATTTTTTGCTGTTGAGTTTTAAATCTTTATGGCAACTGAAGCAATCAAACTCGGTGAATTCGGGCCAAGGATTTTTTTTACCATCGACGCCATGTAAACCGGTTGTTCGGTCTTCCAGCAATTGTAATGCGATTTTTGAATTTTGAATTTGTCCCAGGGCCCATGCTTTGGCATTAAAATCTGGATACCTTTTTAAATCGTCTTCGATCTTCCAATGTTTGGGGTATTGGGCAGAGTATGCAGAAAGTTCAAAATTCAATCTAGGGTGGCCGGCTGCTATTAAGTCGTGGTTAACTTCCATACCTTTTTTAGCATTGCCCACGTGGCAATCCGCACACATTTTATTTCTGCTGGATAAATCTTTGGTGTTGGTGAGGCCGAAATCTTTTTCTTTTTCTTGCGCACTAAGCTTGTTAAATTTTTCCGTAAAGTGAACCGAGATATAGCCTGAAGATGCACCATGGCATGATTCGCAGCCAACGCCCTCGGTTATGCTGAAGCCCGGGCCTGTGTGCTCAGATTTTCCTTGATTGGAGGCATGGCAGCTCAAGCAAAGTTGGGTTGCCCCAGCACTTCCAGGCCCAGTGTTATACAGGTTTTTTACGATGCGATCTGATCTTGGGTTGAATAACACTGCGTAGGCTTTGTGATGGGGATCAAACCCAGTCCAGGTGGTGTATTCGCTAAAGGTAATACCTTTGCCAAGATTTTGATTATGGCATGCTGCTGAGGCGCATGAGGGCGCACCTAATGGCGTAAAAGGCTCTTTTTCTGCAGCGGCAATTGGGGAGGTTCTAAAACAAATAAACATAGCGCCCATGGTTAAAAGGGCTAATTTTTTAAGTGCTTTGGCTTTTAAAAAAGAAATCATTGGAAGCCTGCATACCGTTAAAACAACAACCATCCCTACTGATAAAAATACCACATGACTTAACATTTGTTCGCATATTTTAATTTGGCATTCCGATTCAGGGAAGATTTGATCGGAATTAGCGGAATAATCGAAACAGCACTGGATAGCCTTTGCGTGGTTAACTTCTTTAATTCTTTTTCTTTAATTCCATGGCTTTGAGAAGTTCTTTGAAACCAGGTAGTTCTCTAATGGATTCCAAGTCTGGGTTTTTCTTTAGAAATTCGAGATCGGATAAACCTGCAAGCACAGCTTGCTGCAGTATCATCACCGAAGTTTTTCCCAAATCGTTTACCAACTTGATTCGTTCCGCATCAGAGAGCTTTTCCTGATTTTTCACGGATGGAATTGCGCGTGATGCAAGGGATGCTGCTTTGATCATATCGGTTGGTTTTGGGTTGGGAAGTTTTTGTGTGGCTTCAATGGCTTCAAGAGCAACGCTCGGTTTTATTGCAAAAATTGCTATTTCTGCACCTAGTAATAGTCGGTTTCTTAATTGATCTGCGGGTAATGATGGGTTTTGTTTTGAAAGGG
>CAJCCR010000390.1 GCA_903960945.1 uncultured Planctomycetaceae bacterium | reverse complement strand
TCCATTTTCATTTTGGGAGTTGCATCACTCATGCGGGCACTCCTGCATAACCCAGTTGCTCTTTAAGTTTTTCAAACTCGACAGGCAATGGCGAAGGGTTCCCCTGCTTTGCTAAACCGAGCAAAGAGGAAATACGGAATTGCATCAACTGCGTTGCGCCGTGTAATAGATTCAATGCAACAAGTCCAGCTTTGCGATTCTCGGGTTTTTCGAGGAAGGAACCTCTGACCCATTCATTGAAAGCCCCCATCGCAGGGCCACACCAAATTTGATAATCAACAACTCTGGTCGATTCGCCTGAATTAGCCCATCGTGAGGATTGGCCCAAATACCATCGGAAGACCAAAGCCATCTTATGCTTGGGATCTTTCTCTGCGCGAGTCACTTGTTCGGGGTCTCGCTTGATGAAAAACTCTTTCGTCTGTTCCCAAATTTCTTCGAGGGAAGCTCTGAAGATTGTCTTCTCTAATTGAGCTTTTTCTAGCGCAGGAATAAGATCGATCGCAGCGTAATCTCTGTAGGTTTCGTAAAGTTTTTGAGCACGCATAGGGAACATGGTGCCCCGCTTTAAAACCTGCACCTTCACACCCATTTCAAACATGTCTGCTGCGGGGGCCATCGCTACATCGGCTTGCCCTGATTCTGCAAGCATTTTACGAACCGTTGGGCAAGAACCTGATTCAACACACGATTGATTAATCGAACCTGAAACAACATAAGCTGCGCCCATAATAAATGCCGCTGCAACAGATGCTGGTGTCGAAATACCACCCGCAGCGCCAACCCGCAATGGATGCGAATAGTTGTACTGCGCTTGCAACCGATCTCGCAATGCAATGATGGTAGGGACAAGTGTGATTGCAGGTCTGTTATCGGTATGGCCGCCGGAATCAGCTTCAGCAGTTACATCTTGCGCAACAGGAACCAAAGAAGCCAGCTTGGCTTGCTCGGGGGTTAGCTTTCCTAGTTGAACTAATTCGTTTACAAATCGCTCTGGGGCAGGGCTGAAGAATTTGGTGGCAACTTCGATGCGCGATACTTTACCAATCACCCTGTTTGGCGTTACCACATTTCCATTGGTATCACGGTATATGCCATGCAATCTGTAAAGAATCAAAGGCAGAGTTAAATCAAGATAAGCGGAAGCTTCCACTAAGCGAATTTCTTCGCGAATGAAAAGTTCAGCGATCGCCATTTCATGACGGGGTTCATTGGGGCTGTGAATAAGATTAAAGCCAAAAGGCTTGTTGGGAACTTCAGACTTTAAACGCTGGATTGCATCTTCAACGCGGGAAAGAGAAAGGCCAGCAGCACCAAAAAAACCAAGCATGCCGGTGCGTGCCATTGCTGCAACTAATTCGACCGAAGCAATGCCATTAGCCATCGCCCCTGCCAAATAATTGTATTCGAGACCCAAATCGTTACGGAAAGACGGGTCACCCAGATCTTGCGGCCTGATCGTCATCGCCGAAGACCCTTTGAGCAATTAAACACCCCGCCACCTCCCCACAAAGTTACGGAAAACAAACGGACTGCCTGACCTCATTAGCCATCCCTGGCAGCTCCAGCCAACCCTGACTGGAAGATAATATCATAACGCCCCATAGCGCACTCTTCCACAAGGCATTTGCAGGAATGCCAATATCTTTTCGCTACAACCGTAACAACCTACCAAAAGCCCCTTGACCTAAAACATTAAAACAAGCATGATTATTGCCGTAAACCGTTAAGCAACAATGATTTAAGTCTAAAATAAGAGGGCTTCTTGCGTTTTGATTAGCTGAATGGGAGAGCTCTGGGAAATTTCAAATATTCTTGCTTTTCTTAGACCAAACCCCACCACCTGCGGAGCAACCACTCGGTAGCAACGATGCCAATAAAAAAGATCATGATAAAAGCATAAATCGGAGACCCGATGTTCGATTTCCAATCGGGGTAATATTTGCCCCCAGCTTTTTCAGTCAGAGGAGGTTCATTTAGCATCTTTTGCAGGAAAGTTTTCAATTCCTCAACCCGTTGGAAAGTTCCGCCACCCGCAGTAGCGATCTTCTTCAACAAATCATGGTCTGCAGCCCTGCGAGTCATTTCAAGATCTTCATCATAAACCATGAAGCGCGCAGAAGATTTCCCCGCAATCACTTCACCACTAGGGTCTTTGCCCTCAGCTTCAACTTCAATTTTATATTCACCAGACAACTCAGAGTTTAAAAATACACCACGCTCTTCCGTACCTTTTTTGGAAGTTGGAACCCGAACCGCTTTACCATCGGGGCCAAAAACTTGAACCTGATATTTGCCAGCTTCCAACTCATTGCCATCTTTACCGCGAAGAGCTACCCGGAAGCCAAGTTCATTGTTGGCAGGGATGCGCCTAGAATCAGGGATAACAATAACACTGCCCTCCATCTCTTCCTGCCTTGCAAGCCAGCGAACCATCTGAGCCCAAAATCGCGCATGATTTTGTCTAGATTCAGGGTCTCGAATCCACTTGTAAGAAGTATCCGCCCCGAAGGCCAAGGTTCGGCCCTTCCCATAATTCTGAGTAACAAGCAAAGGCTCTTTGTTAGCGGATTCTGCAAGCACAGAAGATAAGCCAGGCTTCAAACTGCCTAATTTAGTCTGGCCATCCAACTCCTTAAGCTTGGCCCAAGCCCCCTGAGCGCCAGCAATCTGATTAGAGATTTTAAGGATGTAAGAATATCTTCTTAACCCATCATCGGTAGGAACCATTTTCACCGGTGCATCAATCTGCCCTTGAACATCAAGCATGACAGGAAGGAGTTTCTCGATGGGTGTGCCCTTCCAATCGGAATTGCCGAAAGTGCTGTATCCGCCCAACATTAAAAACCCCGTGCCTTTTTCAAACACCATGCGTTCAATCTGACCAAGCACATCATTCCCTAGGGCCTTCACTTGTGCAGCGGTGACATCACCAAAAATAATTGCGTCATAATTACGCTGATCAAAACGAAAAAGGTCCTGCACATCATCATCGGGTTTGTCGTTACCCCGAAGCCAAACTGGGAAAAGGCTGATTTTAGAATCCTTGCCTAGAGCATCGCAAATAAACTGAGGCTCCCAGGCCCGCAATTTATCGACCAAAAGAACTCGAGTGCCCTCTTTGACAACCGTAACATAAGTATCAATTTGATTATTTGCAGCGCTGATTTCGCCAGGCAATGGCAGAAAATCACGCCTAGGGTCGCCCACCTGAACCGTAACCTTAACCTCGCCCAAAGTAGCTAGAGGCTTATGCCTGATCAAAATCTCATTGCCCTCTGCGCGCTTAAGCTGAATAGTTTGCCCAGGCACTCCAGCAATTTTCACTTCGGCATCATCTTGAAAAATTTTAGCCGCCACAGGCACACCATCCAAAAGAAGGCGCACACCCACCAAGGCATTCTCAAACCCCGGGGCATTCAAACTCACCTTCACGCTGATCTCGCCCCCGAGTGGAATAGTAGGGGTGGGTTCAGTGGAAATGGAAACAAGGGCCAGATCGTTTTGGCCTGCGGTTGTGGTTGGTTTTCCCAAGGCAAACGAATGAACATTAAGCGAGAGATCGCGCAAGCGTTGAGCCAGAGGAAGGGCAGGTTGCCTCGAAGTTCCATTATCAGCACCATCGCTAAAAAGCAACAAACCACGAAATCGCTCTTGGCCAACCGTCCTATCAATCACGCCTTTAAGGGCATTACCAAGATCCGTTGTTTTACCCGAAGGAACGCCGGGCTTCTCGAGTAAATAATCTGATAATTGGGAAGAGAATTGAAATGCTTTCACTTCGGTATCTTGAACCTGAAGCTGTTTTAAAAGTGGATCATTATCTTTCAACACCTGTTGTAAATGATCCCAGCGGGATGTTTGATCCGCCTCATCAAGAATCGTCATGCTCTCGGAAGAATCCAAAAGCAAATAAATGATGCTGCGAACAGATTGTTTGTCGAAGATCGCAAGCGATGGCCTGAACGCCACAAGAAAAGCTAACATCATCGCAAGCAATCGAACAAAAAGAATAATTCCTATCCTAGAAGTAGTAGCTCGAGGAATTCCAATATAAGTCCAAATAGTAATGCCCACAAGCAAAGCGGGAAGGGCGAAAAACATCAACCCGCCTACCGCTCGAAAACCCATCATCAATCCACCACCGCCCAGCGCGCCCTGCAATGCAGTCCATAGCATCGCAAGAACCACCAAAATCACCCCACCCGCCAAAGCAACTATTCTGCTACCCCGACTTGCCAACAACGTAAACGCCGCTGGCAAGCCTATCGCCACCGCTAATATTGTCACCAAGGGCATAAGCACTGAAAGCAGGGGCAATGCCCCAAGCATTCCCATTGCAGTGGACCATGGCCATAGCGGATCAATCACCCAATCCATAGGGCAGACCTCCGCAATTCAGCAGTAGATACGCGTATTTTCATGCAGGGAGTGGTTCCTTTTTATAAAACTTGTTCGCTGCAAAACTCTCCATCGTAAGAATAAAAGGCAACAGCAAAAGCAGCCAAGGCATCAACTCTAAGGGTGGCTTGTAATTCTGTCTGATTCGCTCAGTCAAATCAGCATCCTTACCCAAAGGTACAACCGATCCCTTGCCAAATAACTCTTCCACCTTTTCAATCGCAATCTTTTCGAGGTAACATTCCTCCGCAGCAATATTAAGACTAAAAGAGGAAAGCTCTTTTCCTTTGTTATCCAGAAGTTGATAATTTCCCGGCTCAACCGCCTGCCTCAAAACCAAAGGCCCACGATTCTCACCCAAATTAATCACGCTTTCTGTAGCACTCAAACCCGGGCCTCGAAGCTGCAAAGGGGTCTTCAAAGGCGGTGCAGGCAACTGGATGACTACAGGCTGCCCCGAAAGAAATTGCAATTCGGGAAGTCGACTCTCGCCCCCCAGATACTTCGCAGTACGATCCAAAAGCACCAATCCAAAAGAGGAATCCTGCCAATAGTTATTGTAAAACCGGTTGCCTTCCATTTTGCTGCCATCCAAGGGCGTGGTGAACGCAACTACTTTTCCAGACCCGAAACTTTTCTCGATCAAAGCAGCATCCGCAAGGGCGCCATCAATTATGTAACTTGCAAGAATGCTGGAATCTTCCGAAGGCTTCACTTTCCATCGCCCCAGTACAAAAGGGCGAAGTTCCGGGCGATTAAAATCCGGATCAGCAGATGCAATCCAATCTTTAAAAGGCGCAGTAAGAGCATTGGCGCTATCGAATCCACCCAGCCAATAACCCTGTTTTCCTGGAGGAATTCGGTCAAAAGAGGTGTAAGTTATAGGGAAAAGTTCTTTGGCTTCTGCTGTGCCATAAGATTCTAAATTCATGCCAGGGGCAGGCACAACCGCCAAGCCACCACCAGCCTTTACATAGGCCAGCAACTTCTGCAAAACCGCAGGATCCAGCTTGTTAATTTGAAACAAGACAACCGTTTTGAAAGAAGAAAGATCATCCAATTTAGGCACGCCCTGTAAAACCCTTGTCTCCGATTTAAAGGAACCCAAAGCATCTAGTGCGGCCCTTATGATACGAGGTGTTTTTGTATCTTCTGCAAGAATGAGCACCCCAGGCTTTGGCCTAACCTGAAAAGTCGCATACCGTTTATCATTGGCTTCCCAAGCATCGGTGGAGGTTAGCTTCGCAACGACTTGAAAATACTGTGGCCCAGATTCTAAATTTTCCACCTTGGGTACGGGCAATTCAAACAAGGCCTCGGTAGCTACACCTTTCGGGCAAAGATAGGATTTCTTATCCGCAATTTTCATTTCTGCCGGCAGGTTTTCGATCGAACAACTCACCAAAGCCTTATGATCAATCCCCGTGGATCGTAAAAACATTCTGACATTAATACGACCACCCGGTTCTACAACTGCAGGCTCAACCGTCATTTTTTCGATTGCAAGTTCTGCAGGATTATCTTCACCAACATCGATGAAAACCGTGGATACATCCTTCGGGATAACTACGCCCCCACCTTCCATACCATTCCATGATTGAGCGGTTCGATCTGAAAAAATAAAGATAAACTTAGGAGGCACACCTTCACCTTCGCCAAGGGTTTGCAACAACCTGTATGCATAATTAACCTGAGAAGCTAAGGTTGTTCCTGCAGGGTGTGTTTTTAATTCTGCGAGTTTTTGCTCGACCTGCCTTCTTCCGGGCAACCATTCTTGAGCTGCAGGCTTTGCGTTTTCCAAACTAGCTGCAAGATCGAGAACAGCAATTTTGCTATCAGGAGAAATTTCGTCAAGGAACTTGCTGGCTTGAAAGCGAGCTTCATCAAGTCTGGATTTATCGCCTATTTTATAACCCATGCTGGGGGTGGTATCAAAAATCATGATCGCAGCAATCTGCTGATCCCTGCCAAAGGAAAAGTCACCCATGGTAATTCTGGGCCGTGATAACGCCAAACAAATCAAGGCCACAACCAACATTCGTAAAAGCAAAAGCAACCAGTGTTGAATGTTCATTCTGCGCTGGTTTTTGTTTTGTTTTTGAAGCAGAAATCGAATTGCAGGGAACTTGATCCGCTTGGGCTTTTGCTTCATGAGAAGATGGAAAAGCACAGGCAACGCTACCATTGCCAAACCCGCAAGCAAATATCCGTGAACAAAACCCATATGCTAAAACCACTTAAGCGAAGGGGCACCCACTCAAACTCATCCAGACATACTACCGGGAAATGGTTCAAGATCCTAGAAATGGTTCAAGTAATTTTCAAACTCAACAACCTTTTCGTTTCCCTAAGGCCAACCCAGACAAAAATACAAATCAGAACCGTCTTTGCCTTTGCAGCAAATACTCCATCAATGCCTTGTCGAAGTTTACACTCGTGTCGATCGCAACATAATCACAACCGCTGCGTAAACACTCATCCTTGTATTTTTCCCTAAACTGCTTAATCGCCGCAAGGTAATCATCCTTCATGCCATAGGCATCAACAGTAACTACCGTCGGGGTTTCAACATCTTCAAATTCAACCATGCCATCGAAAGGAAAATTGGCTTCTGCTTCATCAAGAATATGAAAAAGAATGATCTCATGCCCACGATGCCTAAGCTGGTGGATTGATTTAATGATGGGTTCAGGATCTGAAAGAAGATCGCTGAAAATCATAATCAAGCTTTTCCCTTTAATCAGGGAAGTAAGCTGGTTCATGCATGAGCCATAATCGGTAATACCCTCGGGCACCAGCTTTGAAAGAACCGAAAGAACCGAGGAAAACTGAGTTCTTTTGCTGCGGGGTGGCAACCAAGCTTTAAGCTTCTCCCCAAAGGTGACTAATCCCACAGGGTCCTGCTGGTTGATCATAAGGTACGTCAACGCTGCCGCCAGACATGTTGCATATTCAAACTTAGTGAGATCCTGCCTATAGGTATATCCCATCGAAGCGCTTTGATCGATTGCGAGGTAGCCGAGCATATTGGTTTCGGCTTGAAACTTCTTGAGATAATATTTTTCAGTCTTGGCGTAAACCTTCCAGTCGATGTCTTTGATATCATCGCCTGGCGCGTACTTGCGATGTTCGGAGAATTCAACGCTGAAGCCTTGAAAAGGACTGGCATGCAACCCCGAAAGAAAACCTTCAACAATAAACTTGGCGCGTAAATCGAGCCTCGAAACTTGATTAATGACTTCAGGCTTGAGAAATTTTTCAGAAGAGCTCATTTCAAATCCGCTCTGATGGCATCTTCATCTTCAATCAAAACGGTGCCATCAGGTTCTAAAAACCCAACACCATCCATATGAACAAACCCCTCAGCCAATGCAGCAAGGGCAAGAGCCAAGCGCTTATAAACAAGCGCATCAGAAACATTATCATCCATCTCGGGAGTAACTTCGAAAGATAAAATCTGCTTAACTTGGATGATTCGTTCCATCAGATCAAACTGCTGTTTGCTTTCAAGCCATGCAGCCCAAGTGTTGATCTCTGCACGAACGCCTTTTTCTGAAGTCAGAAAATGATCTATAGCCAATTCACCAATCGAAGAATGATCAAGAATCAACTGAAACCAGCCATCCTCATCGGTCCGAAATTTACCCTTAACTTCAGGTATCAACGACTGAAGGCATTCCATTATCCTAAATGGTTCGGGGCCCTCTTCCTGCAACAGAAATACCCTGAACCATCCAGCCATGAAATGCCTCCCTCAATTAAACCTGATAAATTACTTGGCGAACTTCGAAGGATCAACAACGATCGCTTCAGCAACTTCGCCGTTTAGTGCCTTCATGAAATTAACCAGATCCTTCTTTTCAAAAGGAGTAAGGCCCAACGCCAAAGGCTTGATAGCCTTAGGACCCGATGCTTTTTCGCTGGCATAATCACGCATACGAACATCCAAGAAAGGGTTTGCATTCCCGCCCTTATCATAAAAATCAACAACTTCTTCCAGAGTTTTAAGGCTGCCATCATGCATGTAGGGGGCAGTTGCAAGAAGCTGACGAAGGTGAGGAGTTTTAAACGCACCTACAAGTTCAGGATTTTTCTGACCTGTTGGCTGAGCTCCAAACCGCCCTAACATACCTTCAGGCAACTTTCCTTCTTTAGCCCCCACACCCAAATTATGGAACTGGCTATCAGAAAAACTATCGCCAACATGGCACCCATTGCAACGGGCTTTGCCATTAAACAAAATCCTACCGTTGTTAATGCTTCGAGCAAGTTCAGAGGTAGCAGCTTTATCTGCACCCTTTAAGCCTAGTGCATCTAAAGCGCTGGAATCCTTGGCAGCAATTGCTTCGGATAACACTTTTTCATAATCCTTTGCAAGCACTTCGAACTTGCCTGTTTCTTCTTCTCCAACTCTTTTTCGCATTGCAACTTCAGTACGATCATGAATGGAATTTCCTGTAAGAACAGTGCGTTCGTAAGCAGCCATGGCTTTTGCAGCACCATCGCGGGTGGGCATAGTTCCGAAAACTTCCTTAAACATCTCAACATACTCTGGCTTGGCTCTCAGCCTTTCAACCGCTGCATCCCAAGCATTACCCTTGCCATCAAACATTTCGGAAGGATTTTGCGGTGGTCCCTGAGATTGAGCTTCCAAAGAAGCAGCACGGCCATCCCAGAACTGCGCCAAGCTGAACGCTGAGTTATAAACAGAAGGAGAGCTCATGCCACCAAGATTACCATTAATCCCAGTTGAAACCTTGGATTGGTCTGTGAAACCCATTGTAGGATTATGGCAGGAAGCACAGGAAACGGTATTGTTCGAAGAAAGAATCGGATCAAAATAAATCTTCTTGCCCAGATTCCACTTGGCAACCGTCATGGGGTTTTCAACTGGAACGGGTGGGTTTTGTGTCAAACCAAGTGGTACCTTGATTTTAACTACAGCCATGTCTGACTGTTTTCCCGTTATAGTATCAGTAACTTTCTGGGTGCTTTCATTCCAATAAGCAGGAAGTTTATCCCACTCGGCGGCGTTTTGCGACCGATTCAAAAACACGATGGGAACTTGTTCCGCATCAGACTTCATCCAAGCCTTGTTGGGCAAAGCAAATTCGAAATCAGGCTTATCTGGAGCTGCAGCAATGGCCTTTTTATCGGCACTTAAGAAGTAAAGAGACGCCCCAACGCCCATAACTCCTAGCCCAAAGATACAAATCTTTTTTATGCCAAAACTAAACATTATATTCTCCTCAAAATGAGTCGGTCCAAATTAGTAAATAATCAAAACTCAGGCCTTTTCATCGGGGCTGTGGGCCTGGATCTGCCCGTCCCACGATCATACTTCGAAACTTCAGGCTCGCCAATATGCGCCAGCAATTGCTTGACGATATCATCACTGCGCTTGCCCTCGGCTTGCGATTGAAAGTTGGCCCCTACCCTGTGCCTAAGGACCGGAACAGCAGCTTTCTTAATATCATCTATAGACACGCTAAAGCGCCCATCCATAGCGGCAAAGGCCTGACCTGCACGAATTAAAAACTGGCCAGCACGAGGGCCGGCACCGTAATCCACCCAACGGGTGATAAAATCAGGCGCATCCAATCCAGGGCGTGTGCTTCGCACCAACTTAGCAACATAATCCACCACATAATCACCAACGGGCACTCCACGCACCAACTTCTGCAAATTAATAATAGCCTTGCTGCTTAACACCTTGGTTAACTCGTGAACTTCATCCTTGGTAGTCTGGGTTAGAATCTTCTTTTCTTCCTCAAACGAAGGATAACCCACATAAATATTAAACATGAAACGATCTTGCTGGGCTTCGGGAAGTGTGTAAGTGCCTTCCTGCTCGATGGGGTTTTGCGTTGCAATCACAAAGAAAGGATCAGGGAGTTTATGAGTTTCCTGACCGATGGTGACTTCTCTTTCCGCCATCGCTTGCAAAAGGGCAGCCTGAGTTTTAGGCGGGGTTCGATTAATTTCATCAGCAAGAAGAATATTGGTGAAGACGGGGCCTTTAACAAAGCGGAATTCTCTTTTCCCGGGCTCTTTTTCATCAAGAACCGTGGTGCCTGTAATATCCGAAGGCATAAGATCGGGGGTAAATTGAACCCTGCGGAATGAAACATCCAAAATCTGGCTTAACGAACTAACCATAAGGGTTTTTGCAAGACCGGGAACACCAACTAACAAGCAATGCCCTTTGGTGAAAATTGCAGCCAAGATTTGATCGATTACATCCGTTTGCCCAATGATAACCCGGCCTAATTGCTCAACCATTTGTTTGCGAGCATGGTTAAACTGACTTAGATATTCGCCTATTTTATCCGTTGACACCTTTAGATACTCCTCGAATCTAGCCCGGGCATAAAAGTTTAGACTTGCTCATTCTAATAAAGATACTCTACCTATAACAGCAATAATTATTAATTGCCCCAATCAATTAAAATATCTCTAGACATTACCCAGCCAAATCGCCCAGTTATAGTACTAACCAAAAACCAATCCCCCTGATGATCCAAAACTTTAATCGCGGTGCCAGGCTTCAGAGCAGGCCCAGAATGATCAGGGTAGGAAGGGTCATTACCTACTTTTAGAAAAAGGGGTTTCTCTGCTACAATCGCTTTAAAAGCAATGTTTTGCATATCCTCTGATTTTTGAATAACCG
This sequence comes from uncultured Planctomycetaceae bacterium, assembly GCA_903960945.1. Classification (GTDB taxonomy): domain Bacteria; phylum Planctomycetota; class Planctomycetia; order Gemmatales; family Gemmataceae; genus UBA969. Next base: position 19,218 of record CAJCCR010000390.1, on the reverse strand, counting down.
CACCAGCTCCAAGCATGCAACCACAAACGAGAAAAAGTCCTAGCTTCCGTAATCGACCCCTAACAAGAAAAACAGCAACCCAACCAATTAAATTAAACACCCCTAAAAGAGCAATAATATTGCGCGACCCTAAAACTTTAAACGAAGCTGGAAAACCTCTAATATCAAGTTCCAATTCTTGTTTGAGCCAATGGCTTATTTTTAAGAGTTGGGAATCGCAAGGATACAAACGCAATCCTTGATGCGAAACCATCAACGCATGGGCAGGATTAGCTGCTAACAACTCTGCGGCAGCCCATTCACGAAAAAAAGAAGGTGTCTCAGGCAAATGCCCCGCACATTTTCTAAAAGCCTTGGATGATTCTTTAAAAAAAGGGGTAGCTTGAGCCGCATCATTCTTCAAAGCCAAACCTTGATTATAAAAATCCCTGGCTTGATCAAAATCTTCCTGCGCATGCTGGCAAGGAAAGGCTAAACAAATGCAAACGAGCATGCCATGGTTCATCGCCTGACCTCCAAAATGCGAATCCAAGCAATTGCTTGATCAATGAGGTCACATTCATTTTTCGAGAGATCGGGATTGAATTTAAGCGTTTCAATATCACTAAAAAACTTTGAAAATTGCTGGGTTTCATTGTGATTCAAGAACTTATCAAATCGCCCATTTACAACCTCAGCACTGGTCACCACTCCCGGCATACTAAAAGAACTTTGGAAATATTCCTGCATCAATTTAAATACGCCCTCTGCCTGAGGTAAATTGGTTTTATGTTTTAGAGCTGTCAGGTTTTCGAGTACCCAAAAAGCTCGCCCCTTGGCATTAAGTAATTCCATACTGGTGCGGTATTTTGCAATGCTCCAAATAATAATTCCCACAAATGGTGGAGTCAAAAATATCCAAACAAACTCTGTTAAACCAAACCCTTTTACAGAGTTCATCCAAGGCGATTTTCGCAATCCGTCAACATCAAAAACAACATCTGGCCCTCGTAAACTTACAGCAAAAACCTTCCTCTGCAAAACCTCCACTTTAATCGAATCAGAAAAATCCAGCATCAATTGTTTGTTAGACCAAGGGATATCCGGGTTGATGTAAGCAATGGGGATTTCAGGGATTTCCAATTTGCCCTCTTCCAAAGGCCAAAGCCTGCAAAAATAGCGCCATCGTTTCGCACTAGATTGAGTTAGCCCAGGCAAAACCTCAACCTTAAACGAAGTATTGCCAGCAAATATTGATTCAAAATCAAATTCACCCGGGGGCAACAACACCCTTCCAGTCGCTTGAATATCAACTTCAAAATCAAATGCGGAACCGGGGCTGATAATCGTATCTTTAACCAATGCAGTAATACGAAATCGGGATCCTACCGCACCACTAAATTGCATGCCATCAGGCAGATTTCTAGGAATCCAAGGTGCCAAAGAATCAACTCCATCTACACCCTGCGAAAAAGCGCAAAAGCATAAAAAAAGAGATAGAGCAAAAATATTTTTCATGGCCTGCATTAAGGTGGATCCTCGCCCGCAGCTTGCCTTACCTTTTTTGCAGCATCCCGAATTAATTTTGCAGCATCTTCCTTGCTCAGGTCTTGCAAACTCCCACGGTAGGGGACCAGATCAAGATTCCCCGCGCCCGCCTGAACTTTATCCGTCAAGCCTTCTGCTTTCTTATCCGTTTTCTTCGCTTTAGAATTATCTGGCTCCTTATCAGAAACACCACCCTTGTTTTTATCTTCTGCAGATTTCGTCTGCGAATTTTTATCTCCCTGAGTCTTACCACCTTCGTTTGATTTTGATTGAGGAGATTGATCTGCAGAACCCTCAAATTGGGAGATCAGAAACAAGTTGTAACTAATTCTTTTGTTGATGTTCATTAAATCAACAGTAGAAACTTCTTGAGTTTCTTTTGCTTTTTTTAGAAGTTCATTGGCTTTAAGAAGGTAGGGCAATTTCCGAATACGGGAAGTTTGCAATACACAATCATTAAAACCAATAGCTGCAGCTACCTCATAAATCGAAGCAGAACCTGCAAGATTTTCTAGTAAACCCGAGGCTATCTCAAGAAGCTCTTCATTCTCTGTTACATCTGCTTTTTTAGAGATCGCAATATTAGATAATGACAAGTACCAAGAGGCTCGGGCAACATCACGGGCCCTAGGGATGCTGCTGGATAAACATCTCTGTGCGTTTTTGAAATCGCCCTTTTCAAAGAACGCAATGCCCTGCACAACCTCTTGGTCTTCCTGCCCTTGAAAAAAAACTCCAAGAAGCATCAAGGTAATAATAATTGGGTTCATTTATCCCCCCCGGTTAGCTAATTGGCGCGCTAATGCCGAAACTTTGGGAGGAAACATAAAAGCCAATAAAAGGCAAAGTAAACCGGGAAGGGCAAACCAAGCAGGCGCTGCACCATAAACTAATTTCCCATCTTGTAAAAACCCATCGCGGGAATCACCTTTTTTCAGAACATCCATAACACGACCTTCCGGTATAACTTTCGAACCAAGCGCCAGAGCTTTGGCCTTTTGACTTTCACAATATGAACTAAAAATTTCGGGCACTTTTAATGCCTCAGGAAACACTAATGTCAATCCAATATCTGCGGGGATATATGCATGAATTAAAGCATCCCGAATTGATTCTTCCTTGCCTGAGTTTTCAAACAAAACAACAACTATCCGTTTAGAGTTTAAAGTTTGATTTTGCATTGTTTCAAAAGCGCTTTTTAGTGCTTCACCTAATGCAACACCTCCATCTAAAATATCAGATTTTGCGCTTTCAGTGGAAACCCTTTTCAAGGATGAAGCCACATAATCATAAAATTCCGGATCCAAAGTGAGTGGGCAAAAAACATCACTATCGCTGCCGTAAGGCATCAATCCTATTCGGCCACCTTCTCTTTGGAAATGTTCTTTTTGTATTTGCGAAAGCAATCTAGATTGCATATTGATCGAAGCTTGTGTGGATTTTTCATTCGCCTTTAGTGCGATGACAACCAACCCATGCCTTGTTTCAAATCCACTGGTTTTCTTATTAGAAAGCAACGGGCCAGCAGCAGCTAAAACCAAAAATAACATTCCCCCCATCAAGAAAAGATTATGCCTGATAAACCAAATCAAGGATATGGGTCTGATGCTTCTGGGGGGAACCCACAAGGCCAAGCTTACAGCAAGCTTTTGTTGGGTTCGGTACAACGCAATGACTACGAAAACCAAGGGGAAAAACCCCAATAACAACCAGGGATGCTCAAAGATATGGTTCATGGGTCACAAAATCCTTTGCCAGCGACTGCCAGCTAAAAAGATGCCCAAGCCACAAAAAAACAAACTTGCGAAAAAGCACCAGGGGTAAAAATCTTGCACTGGTTTGGAATACAAAGAAAGGCGCGACTGCTGCTCCAATTGCCCGATTTTCTGAAACGCCTCTGCCATGCTTTTTTCGTCTGAAGCATTCAATACCAATCCATTGGTTATTTGGGCAAGTTGCTTTAATCCCTCCTGCGCCTGCCTGCGCTTTTCTTTTTCTTCAGAAGAGGCAGTGTCTTCAAAAAGCTTATCCCCCGTGGGATAACCAACATCAAGAGTATAAATTGCGATATTTAGTTTTGCAGCAAGGGTTGCAAGATCGATTGGATTCAAACCTGAAAAGGGAGTTACCACATTCTGTTCGCCATCAGTTAATAGAAGAATCAATTTTCGTTGTTCTGGAAGGGATTGTAATTTATCGATAGCTAAAGTTAGCGCATCAGCGATGTTGGTTTCAGAAGAACCAGGGACTTTTTTAGGTTCTAATTTGTCTAGCACCGATAAAAAAGCGGAGTGGTCCAAAGTTAAAGGCACAATAATTTGGGCGCGAGATGCAAAAGCCACTAGGCCAATAAAATCACCCGCCCGCCCTTCATAATTCTGCTTAAAAGAATTGGCAGAAAAATTAACACTTTGCCCCTGCAAAAAGTAGTGTATATTTTCTTTAGCAAGATTTAGCCTTGAAATGGGCTGACCTTGCTCCAATATCAAGCTTTCAGCCATGCTTCCACTGATATCGAGAACGAACTCAACGGCCAAACCTTCTATTTTAACCGAACTGTTTTTGATTATTTTTGAGGGTTGAGCCAAGCCAAGAATGAGAAACAAAAGGCAAGCGCCAAAAAAGAATCCACCCAAGCGCCCCATCTTGTTTGTTTTGACAATGGGGTTTTGAAGTAGAAAACAGCCTGGAAAAAAGAAAGCCTTGGTATTTTTATTGAAATCAAACCACGGAATTGCCAAAACAGGCAATAAAAGAAGAAAAGCAGGATTATGAAGAAACCACAAATCCATCGGATTGCCAAAAAAGCGAAGTCAAACAAGCTGTTCACTAACAACTTCTTCAATGAAATCTTACCGCTTTTGGCGAAAAATAGCTTTAATAAATAAGATTTTAAATCGCCAACATTTAAAAACACTCACTGCTTATCTTTAATTATTAAACAAAACTGTAATCTAATCATGAGAGTTTATTGAAAGAGGGGTGAAATTCAGTAAGATTAGTTAGCTGGGGAGACCTATGTACCCTACAATAAATCAGTGTAAATTTATGATTAGTTTAGCTTTGTGTCTCTAACCTTTAAAAGTGTTTATTTAAATATCAGTGCTATGGATAGCAAAGCCCTTGATGAGGATGCATGGATATTTTGGAAGAAAAAAAAACCTGCCCACCAAAACGAGATTTAGAACAGCTTTTGCAGGGCAATTTGTCGCAGTGGACTTCTCTTGGCTTGCGTCAGCATGTTGAGTCTTGCGTGTATTGCCAAAGGGCATTAGCCAAACTCAGGCTTCGCACTTCGCCTGATGACAGCATTAATCTTCCATCTGAATTGACCAATACAGAAAGCAACACTGTCACCAGAAATACCGATTCCATGCCAAAGCTGGAAATCGAAACAGACAATCTGTTTTTAGGTACCAAAGGCCAGGCAACGACCGCATACAACAGCGATGGCAGTTCGGTGCCAGAATTCAAAATATCACCTGAAGGAACCAAAGTATCATTAAGCTTTTTATCTTCCCCGCAAGGCCCTGACGAATTAGGCCGGTTGGGAAGTTACAAAATCATCAAGCTATTGGGTGCAGGTGGCATGGGCCTTGTTTTTGAAGCGGAAGATACACTCTTACGCAGGCAAGTTGCACTTAAAGTAATGAAGCCTGAAATCGCAATCAAAGCCGACCACCGCCAGAGATTTTTGCAAGAAGCAAGATCAGGCGCAGCAATCCCTCACGATAACATTGCAACTGTTTTTCAAGTTGGCCTCGAAAACAATGTGCCCTACCTTGCAATGCAATTTCTACAAGGTGAATCTTTAGGTGAACGGTTAATTAGAGAAGGAAAAATTCCTGTAGAAGAATCGTTCCGCATCATTAGGGAAGTTGCCTTGGGCATTGCTGCAGCCCACGAAAGCGACTTAATTCACAGGGATATCAAGCCCGACAACATTTGGCTCGAATCGGATGGCCAAGGCAGACCTTGGAAAAGGGTAAAACTTCTCGACTTCGGTTTAGCCACCTCGGTGAGTAATACGGAGGAAGGCAGTAATGAATCGGGCATGATCATGGGAACGCCCCATTACATGGCACCCGAGCAAGCCCGCGGATTGCCACTCGATAATCGCTGTGATCTTTTCAGCATAGGCTGCGTGCTTTATCAAATGATAAGTGGGGAACTTGCATTTAAAGGCGATAACGCCCTAAAAATCATGAATGCCCTTGCACTGCATGAACCCAAACCACTTAATTTAATTGACTCAACTGTTCCTTTCAAAGTTGCAGAATTAGTTCAAAATTTGATGGCAAAAAAGCCGTCTGAACGCATTCCTTCTGCCAACGATTTGATCAAAATAATTGACGAAATCGACAAAGTAGATCATCAAAGTCCCAATACGACCAATTCCGCATCGTTCGCTTTGCCCACGCCAAACCTGCCCGGCCAGGGTTACCAAGCTAGCCTTACTCCTTGGTATTTAAACTGGAAAACAGGCCTGATTGTATTGGCAGCCATTATCAACATTGGATTACTTGCTTTTAACTACGGCATTTTTGGAACCCATTCAAATGCTATTACCGGCCTAGCTTTTGGCGAACCGATCAAAGTCGGTGTGCTTCATAGCACCACGGGTTATATGCGGACCACAGGTAAAAATGTCAAAGATCTAACTATGATGGCCATAGCAGAATTAAACGAAAGCGGAGGCCTTCTGGAATACTCCGACAAAGGGAGCCCGATTTCACGCCGTAGAATTATTGCCTTGGAATCTGATGGCCAGTCCAACCCGGAAGTTTTTGCAATACAATCCGAAAAACTAATCACCCAAGAAAAAGTAAAGGCTATCTTTGGTTGCTGGAACTCCACCGACCGAAAAGAATGCCTCAATGTTTTCAATCGAAATAATAACATTCTTTTTTACCCTACTTCCTACGAAGGATTGGAACAAAACCCCAATGTGGTTTACTTGGGTGCAGCACCCAATCAGCAACTTGAGTTCACCTTTAACCACATGATAAAAAAGCTAGGCAAAAAAAAGCTGTTTCATGTTGGCGTGAACAGCGTTTATTCTAAGGTCGCTTCGGAAATTCTTTCCCAGCAACTTAAAGAAATCAAAGAGGAAGATAAAACCATCCAAGCTGTTCTTTCAGGCGAAAAACTTCTGAATCAGGGCAATTTCAAATTCGATGAAGTCGTCAAAGCAATCGCCGAAGCAAAACCTGACCTAATCATTAACACCCTTAGTGGCGATTCCAACCGAGATTTCTTCCGCGCTCTTAGAGCTCAGGGTATCAAAGGTTCTACCATCCCAACTTTGTCTTTCCACATCAGTGCCGAAATCCTTCAAGAACTCGATGTTGAAAGTTGCACTGGCGATTTTGTAGGCTGGAATTACCTCCCTTCCATTGAAACCGAACAAAACAAGGTCTTCCTAGAAAAAGTTAAAACCAAGCTCGGCAACGACACCATCGTGAATGACAGCATGGAAGCAGGCTACTACGGTGTTTACTTGTGGGCCCAAGCAGTACGAGAAGCAAAATCATTTGATTCAGATAAAGTGCTTCAAGCAATACGAGGCCGAACTTTTAAAGCGCCTAGTGGACCTGTTGAAGTTGACAAAGACACTCTCCACACTTATCTGGTTCCAAGGTTTGGCAAAATCATTGGGCCGGGTAAATTCGAAATCATCCAAGGAAATGAAGGCAAGCCCCTCAGGCCCATCCCTTACCCACGATACCGTTCTCCAGAAAACTGGGATAAATATCTAAGCAACCTCCATGCTTCTTGGGACAACAATTGGTTTGGTACCAACTAAGCCCCTTCTTATTGGTTAAACCATTTCTTTAGCAATTTGCAGAACCGGGAAAATTATCCTGATAATAGCCTTTTGCTTGAAATTTATCATTGTTTCATCGATTGAAAAAGTTATATTTAAAAGGCTTTCTGTCTTAATGTTACTTTAATTAAGGAACCTGAATGTGGGTCACAAGCAAACTGATAAACACCGTTTTGGCAAATCATCCTATCATCAAATCGGCTTAGTCCGCGGACAATTCGGCAATGTACCTTTTGCTGAATGGGTAAAATTCCTTCAAGAATCCGGCTTTGACGGCTGGGAAGAAGCTAGCTGGGAACTTGATCTCGCCCGTTGTTCTACCGATGCTGGGGCAGAAGCCTATGCGAAAGAAAGAGTAGATTTGGCCAAGAAACATAACTTGGAAATTTTCACCATTGCATCACACCTTCAAGGCCAGGCCCTAGGCGATGAGCCTTCTGCAAAAACACTCCAATTTGTGGGCGGTGAAGCTGTTGAAGCTTATAAATCTTGGCGTGGCAAGGGCAACAACCCACCTCGCACTGATCCTTACTATGTTCCCCCCGAAGTTGCCAAACTCGTACAGGATCAATCTCGCACCGATTTGATCAACATCGTAAGGCTGGCCCATTACCTCGGAAAATTGCAGAATAGAAAAGTTGCAGTTCCAGGATTCGTAGGGTCACCCGCTGGTTGCTGGAGCCATTGGTTCTTGTTCCCACCTCTTCCAACTAGCATCGGGGGCTATAATATCCCTGATGTACGAGACACCAGCTTGGAACTCTTGGTTGAAAGATTTGCACCAGTGTTGGATGCTTGCAAGAAATATGGTGTTACTTTCGACCTCGAGTGCCACCCAAGCGAACGCGCAATGGGCGACCTCGAATCCGCAAACGATTACCTCAAGGCCATGGATAAAGCCGGCTACCAAAGCGTGGTTGGATTCAACCTCGATGGATCGCATATGGAATGGCAGAATGTTTCAGTGATTCACTTCATCCGTGAATTTTCAGAACGAATCCATTGCGCTCATGTTAAAGGTGTTCAAGTGATGAAAGAACATTGCAGAGCAGGCAGGCTAGGTGGGCATCGCCCCATGGGCCATTGGACTAATGGCTGGAATTTCGTCACCCCAGGAACTGACAGGGATGCAAATTCTCTGGAAGAAATTTTTGTGGAACTTAACCGGGTCGGTTATGATGGTGCTGTCAGCATCGAGTGGGAAGACAACGATGCAGAGCAACATGCAGGCGCTAAATCAGCACTTGCTAATTGCAGAAAAGCAGACCTTCCGCCAAGCGGAATGCGACATGATGAAATGCTTAAAGCATAATGCATGCCTGAGCTTGAATAATGAACAGGCCCCGGGGACTATTATTCCGGGGCTTCTTTTTTAAGGTGTTATTATTATGATCGCTCTTTTTCTATCTTCAGTTTTATCCATCAACGCAGATGCCAAAGATCAAACTCTGGTACACACCAAGCTTAAACCTTCCCGTGTGGAAAAAGATCTCAGCGTATATCGCTACCGAATCTACACCAGTTCGCCGCTATGCCAGGCATTTAATGATCAAGGGTTGGCATATTTATATTCCTATGCTTGGATGGAATCTGCACGTAGTTTTGAAACAGCATTAAAGCACGATCCCGATTGCTTAATGTCCCATATTGGCCTCGCCAAGGCTTTGGAACGATGGGGTAAAAAGAGCGAATCAACCAAAGTGATCAAAGACGCCAAGCGGTTGGAAGAAAAAGCTGCACCCAACGAAAAAGCATTGCTTCAAGCTGCTTTAGTGGAATATGGATTGAACGAAAATCCCGCCGCTGCTGGGGAAGCTAGACAAAAAGCCGCTGCTGTTATCATTGACCAAGCACTTTCGCAATACGATGACGATCAAGAACTTTGGTTCGCTAGAGCGCAAATCGCCTGCAATTATGCCACCTTTGGTGGCAATGCAAGCTCTGCCCCTTTTTACAAGGCGCTTCTTAAAATCAACCCGCTCCACCCTGGTGCCAACCACGAACTCATTCACTTTTACGAAGGTACACAACGCCCAGCACTCGGTTGGCCCCATGCGGAAGGCTTTTTAAATTCTTCGCCAGGCATCCACCATGCCAACCACATGCAAGCACACCTTGCTACCCGCCTAGGGAAATGGGACAAGACCAGTGATCGCTCCACCAAGGCAGTGCAACTTGAAACTGCTTACCACAAAGAAATGAATGTAAAACCCTCCGAAGATCACCAGTTCCAGCATCATGTGCAAACATTGCTGATCTCACTTACGCATGATGGCAGATTCAAAGAGGCAACAGCCTTAAACGATATTCGCCCTGATAAAAGCAAACCTTCCGTCGCATGGTTTAAGTTTCTACTGGCAAGCAAGGATTATCCAACAGCAGAGACAGAAGCGAAGAAATTCCTGAAGACTGAAAAAAACACGGCAGCATACCTCTTAGCCATTCTTTACCTCGCACAAAACGACCCCGAAAGCGCAATGCCTTGGGTCGAATCATTGCAACAATCATGGATTACTGGGAAGAAAGAAAAACTGCAGGAGTTTCGGGTTTGGGAAGTACAGGGGTTGTTGTTTGCAGCACAAGGACAATACAAGTTAAGCGCCCGCCTTCTTAAACGAGCCATCGACAAATCCAAGTCTGATTATTCCCATCATGCATGGGGTAATGGTTCGATATTCATGGAAAAGCTGGGACTTATCGCTCTCGCAAACAAAGATTTTGTTGAAGCGGAAGAAGCTTTTTTGGAAGCACTAGCACACGATCCAGGCAATGTGCACGCTGCTCTTGGATTACGCAGATTATGCGAAGTTACCGGTAGAAAAGAGGAAGCAAACGATTATGCGAAACTCGCATCACATTGCTGGCGAAAAGCAGATCCAGGTTTATTAGAAAAAGAATGGGATATAATCAGAGCATCAATTTCGGAGAGCAGTGTCCCAGCAGCTATGCGTTAAAATCATTCAGTTCATACCAATGAAAGAAGCCTTGGAAGTTTGACTCCCAAGGCTTCTTTTATTGATTTAATAACAGTTATTACATAGCCCAACCACGACTCATATAATCGGAAAGCATGAACCCAAGCATGATGGTCATAAAGAACATCGATGCAAGAATAATGACCCAAGTCAAAGGGCTGCTATTGTAACCATGCATAAAAATAACCACAACCAAGGCCGCCTTTACCCCTGCAATACCCAAGGCAATAGGTGTGCTCCACATGCCAAAGTTTTGAAACCCTGCAAAGATGGTAAGTATTGTCAAAAACATTAGCATACCAAACGTTGCTAAATACAACGATAGTGGCGCGGGTTGATGAGTTGAATGTTCTGTAGTAGCCATTAATACACCTTAAAAATTAATGCCCCATGTGGGCGCCAAGAAGATATAGCAACGGGAACAAAAAGATCCAGACTATATCAACGAAATGCCAATAAAGACCAATGTTTTCTACAGGGGAATAGTATTCCGGAGAATAAGCCCCTTGGTAGGCAAAGTAGGCAATAATGCCAATAAGCACAAAACCCACCAACATGTGTAATGCATGGAGACTCGTCATGCAGAAATAAAGCAGGAAGAAAAGCCTAGCTTGCTGGGATTCTTGAATTCCCCGTACGCCAAGGCTTGGGTCGTTATCTGCAAGGACATCACTTCTATTTGGTAAAGCATGCTCTGAAGAACCTTTTTTATGGGCTTCCGTTTCCATATCCTTGGCCTTCTTAGCGTACTGCCAATGCCAGTAATCCTTGCCTGACCAATCCTTGCCGGGCATCAAATGAATATGGTAGTCATGCTTCCATTCAACATACTTAACACCGAGGAACATCAAACCAAATGCAATGGTGATAAGCAACCACCGGCCTGTCCAAAGGGAGTTACCCGTTTGGGAACAGCGCACAGCAAGTGCCATGGTTAAGCTGCTAAGAATAAGAATCACGGTATTGGTAGCACCAAGGGTGATATCCAAATGATTGCTGGCTTCTTCAAACATGGCGGAATACTTATAACGATAAATCGTATAAGCAGCAAACAAGCCGCCGAAGAATAAAACTTCAGTCAACAGGAATGCCCACATACCGAGGGTATTGGCATCGTGCTGCTGTTCAAGCGTATCAAAGTGATGCGCCAAGTCTTTGTGATGATGCTGGCCGTGGTCTTGCACGGTTTCGTTAGTGGCTGACAACCGCGGCCTCCTTTCCATGGTAATGATAGGGTTCTTCAGTAACTACAGGGGTCTGTTCAAAATTATGAGGCGAAGGTGGAGAAGTCGTATTGGTCCATTCCAAAGTAGATCCGCCATAAGGATTCGAATTAGCCTTCTCTCCAAAGAAGAAGGAGTAAGTCATGTAGAACAAAGGCATTGAATAACCAATCGCAAGAATACTTGCCCCAGCAGTAGAAAACACATTCAAAACTTGAAACTCATCTGGGTATTCATAATACCTTCGTGGCATACCAAGGTAACCAAGAATAAACTGGGGGAAGAAAGTAAAGTTGAAACCAATGAAGGTGATGCCAGCACTAAGCTTGCCCCAAAATTCGGAATACAACTTGCCGGTCATCTTAGGCCACCAGTAATGGATCCCCGCCATATAACCCATGATTGCACCACCCACCATGATGTAGTGGAAGTGTGCAACAATAAAATAAGTATCATGCAAGTGAATATCAGTTCCCAAGGTGGAAAGGAATAACCCAGTCAAGCCACCAATGGTAAATAAGCCCAAGAACCCGAATGCGTAAATCATGGGGGTATCAAAACTGATAGAACCACCGTACATCGTTGCAAGCCAAGAGAAAACTTTAATACCGGAAGGTATTGCAACAGAGAATGTAAGGAGCGAAAATACCATTGCTGCGTAGGGTGACATACCAGTGGTAAACATATGGTGGGCCCACACGATGAAACCAAATACTGCAATTGCAATACTTGAGAAAGCAATGATGTGGTAACCAAAAACATTCTTCCTACTAAAAGTTGCAATCACTTCACTAGTTACACCCAGTGATGGAAGAATCATGATATAAACCGCAGGATGCGAGTAGAACCAGAAAAGGTGTTGAAACAAAATCGGATCACCACCAAGGCGGGGATCAAATATTCCAACTCCAAGAGTTCTTTCTACACCCAACAATCCCAAAGTTACAGCAATAACTGGTGTACCAAGCAATTGAACAACACTGGTTGCATAAATGCTCCAGATGAACAAAGGCAGTCGAAACCAAACTAAACCCGGGCAACGCATGCGATGCACAGTAATGATAAAATTCAAACCCGTGAGGATGGAAGAAAAACCAACCACAAATAAGCCCACTGCCATCACAATCACATAAGAGTTGGAGTAAGTGGAACTAAAGGGGGTATAGAAAGTCCAACCGGTATCAACACCACCCAAAAGCAATGCAGTAAGGGCAATTACAGCACCTGCAAAGTAGAGGTAATAACTTAGAAGATTTAATCTTGGAAAAGCCACATCCTTGGCACCAATCATGAGTGGAACAAGAAAGTTGCCCAGCACTGCAGGAATAGAGGGAATCAGGAAGAAAAACAACATGATGATACCGTGGGCGGTAAAAGCCTTGTTGTATGTATCAGCAGTTAAAAAATCACCCTTAGGAGTAAGCAACTCTAACCGAATCGCGCCTGCCAACGCACCACCTAAAAGAAACATCAAGGTAATGGTTACAAGATAAAGTAATGCGATGCGCTTATGATCCAAGGTAACCAACCAAGATGTAATGCTATGATCATGACTGAGATAATTTGCATCATCTTGGCGACCAACAACATCAGGAAACTTTTCAAACGTTTTAGTGTCTAGACTGACAGTAGACATAACTAATTTGCCTCCTTATTAGGAACTTTATTTTGTATGGTTGCAGGAGTTGGAGTCTCTTCGGTTCTAGGTGGAGTCTGCCCCTGATTAAGCGATTTTATGTAGGCAATTACTTGCAACAATTCTTCTTCAGTTACCAACCCCTGATAGGTTGGCATGATCGATTCCCAACCTGCTGCGACCTTGGCATTAGGATAAAGGATCGATTCACGTATGTAAGAATCATCCGCAAATACTTTGGTACCCTCTTTTATTTTTACACCATCAATGTGAGAAATCGGAATGTGCTTGCGGTAAATGCCTTCCAAGTTTGGAGCCTTCGCCTCTGCATTTCCAGTATGGCATGTCACACATTGCAATTTTGTATACAGCTTCCTACCTTGCAAAGCCTGACCACTTTCAGCACCCTCAGACAACCACTTTTGATAGTCCGCTTCTTCCATCACGATTACTTTGCCTATCATTCTGGAATGTTCGGTTCCACAATACTCAGAACAGAAAAGCTGGTAAGTTCCTGCTTTGGTTGCTTGAAACCAAAGGCTACTGTATCGGCCAGGCACAACATCTTGCTTTACACGAAAAGCTGGAATCGAAAAACAGTGAATAACATCTTCAGAAGTTAGAGTAACTTTAACAGGCCTGCCAATGGGAACATGCAAAGCGTTAATTTCGCGTTGACCTTCAGGATGCTGGATTTTCCACATCCACTGCCTGCCAACTGCATAAAGTTCCATGGCATCGGCTGGTGGGATAACGATGTTTGAATAGACTTTCACACCCCAAGAAAACATAACCAAGCAAATCCCCACAGGGATAAGAGTCCAGCCTATTTCGAGTGGTATGCAACCAAACCAAGGGGCTGGAATATAGCTTTCGGATTTTCTTCGAAAAGCAATTGCAAAACCTAAGGTTAGAGCCGCCACCACTACGGTGATAACCACAGTTACGACAACAATAAATAGCATCAACATATCGACTTCCGGAGCTACGGTTGATGCTTGATCAGGTAACCACTTAAACTCTTCAAACATGAAAATCACGCCTGCCTTTCATGAGATGAGCCAATAACATCTGTTTGGCCATCTATTGCAGAAACTTCTACATTTTTAATTATAACATTGGCTTTATTAGAGCCTTTAAACAAACCTACTAACGGAGACCAAAACCAAAAAAAGCAAATACTAAAGATGGTTGCCAGCGCACCAGCCTGAACTAATCGAATAACAAGCAGATTATACTGACCGCTACGTGGATCGTAGGCATAACAAAGCAATTTAATCTGATCCGCAAGGGTCCCAATATTATTCTTGGAAGATTCCACAAGCGAAAGTTCCAAGTCTGTTGGCATATAACGAATTCCCATCAAATAACGAGAAACAATTCCTTCAGGAGTTAGAATCATAACCCCAGTTGCATGCAAGTATTCAGATCGTTTTTCATCATAAATATAACGGTAACCAACACTATCCATAACCTTCTTAATATTTTCCTCTGATCCAGTCAGAAAATGCCAACCACCTACCGACCTTCTTCTGCCCAAGGTTGACAACATCGATTCTTTTTTATTACCCGCATGTTCCGCATTTTCAGTTGGGTCCATACTTAAAACCACAACTTCAAAATGATCCGAAGGTCTGAACTTTGCATCAATTCTCTTGAGACCGTCAAACATACCATCTAACACCCGGTTACAAATCAGCCTGCAACGATAATAAGCAGGTACAAAAATAACGGGTTTACCATCCGTGAAGAAATCTCCAAGCTTTACCGTTTTGCCAGACTCATCTACGAACTCTAACTGCAATGGAACTTGGTTACCCAACTTTTGATCGATACCAATTTTATCTTGGATCTCTTTTGGTAAACCAATCTTTGCATCAATATCGCCTGGCCCACGAGCACTACCACGCAATCCAGATGAACCATCTGCAAACGCACTTGGCAAGCCAATGACTAAAACCAAACAAAAGCTAGCAAAAACATTCCTCACTTAGCGTTTCCTTCCGGCCTTCGGCCTGCACTAGATTCGCTGGGGACAAAGTCCTTGCTCTCTTTAGCAGAGATATTCATCTTGGAATGAAACTCTTTATTCTGTTCCATGTACTTTTTGGCAAAACTCTTGATACCTGCATCGATATTGCGATCTTTAAGCTCTTTTTCGCCAGTTGCCTTCGTAACATTCACATAGGTGGGCCAACCAGATATACCACTCATCATAGGGCGCAAGGGATCAATACCTTCCAACCGAGAAACGATTATTTTTGATTTTTCTCCATTGGCAATCGCCGCATCGCTTGAAGCCTTGTTAGTACCTTGTTTGTATAAATTCACATCGGCTTCAGCATATGCAGGGCCTGGATGTGCGGGCCTGAAATACCCGGTAGTAAAAATCCTATTATCCTGACGCTTTGCAAAAGTGAGCTCAATCTGCTCCTTAGCTTCTTTAAACACAGTATCTTTAGCAAGAATTTCTTCGCGTTCTTTTTTCTCTGCTTCATTCTTAGGATTGATTAATCCCATTTTTTTATTCCGATCCAAACAATCAACTTCCGCTTCCTTGATAATCGCAGCCATTAAATTTGCTTGGTTATCGGTAATTTCTTTTGCTACTAATGGATACTCAGAAATTTTTCGGGAGTTTTCGAATGCAACCAAAAACTCAAATAGGTGCAATCCAATGAAAAAGCCCAACACAACTAACAAGCCTAATATAATGCCAACAATTAAAATATTCTTAAAATGAATATCAGAATGCTCGACATTCGCCTTTATTTGCTCTTTAGCTTCCATAATTAAAACCACCCTTCAAATGTCTCACTAAATTATAAGACTTAAACACCATGAACCGGTTCCTTGAGCGCTCGTGGATCACGAGCAGCAATAGGCGGATAAAGGTTCCACTGGTAAATGAAAAACGAAAGCCATAATCCACCAATACCAAGCATACATGTAACCTGACTAACAGGCATGTGAAAATGCTTGGGGCTGAAACTAGGCCCTAAAAGATACAAGTAATCTGCAAACCGCATTAGCAGCATGAAGCAAGCAGCAGTTAAAAGGGTGCTGCGAACACGCTTGGTTTCGCGTCGTAAAAGAAACAAAAATGGCAGAGCAAAATGCCCTATTGCAAGAATGATGGTCACAATCTGCCAGCCACCCGAAATACGATTAAGGTAATAGGGAACTTCTTCTTTTAAGTTTGCACACCAGATAAGCAAAAACTGAGAGAAAGTCAGGTAGGTCCAAAAGATAATAAAGCCGAGAAGGAAACTACCAAAGTCTCGCAGATAATTTTTGGTCAAATACTTTTCAAGATCGCCGCCCTGATAAAGCAAAATCATTGCAACGATATGAAAAATTAACGCACTTAAAATACAACCAAAAGCAAATAGCACAGGGTACATCGAAGAATACCAATGCACATCAACAGACATTGCCCAATCGACGGAAGTTAGACCAACGGTAACAGCAAAAACAACAAGGCCAGGTCCACTAAGGGCTTTAAACCACCAACCAATAGATTCATCACCAGTCTCATCTTCTTTTTTAGAAAAGTAAGAGAGTGCATAAGCCAAACCTACCCAGATAGAGAAAAATATCGCCTGTCGAATCAGGAAGAAGGGAACATTCAAGTAACCTGATTTTAGCTCAATGATTCGATCTTTTAAAGCATCTGGTCTTGCCCATTGATAAAGTTCAGGCAGGCCGAAAAGCAACGGAACAAAAAGAACCGCAAGTAATAAAAGGGTTCTACTACCAGCTTCAAGCAATCTGCGGATTGAAAATCCCCACGCACCGCCTGCAACATGCTGAATCATTAAAAGAGCTAAGCTACCAGCACCAATGGCGAAGAAGTAAATGTAAGCAATCAGATAAGAGGAAAAGAATTCCTTCCTTTCAAAACCAAGCATAACGGCAGAGACCCCAAGACCCAAAACACCAACACCAAAAGCAAGCCTTTGCACAAGTGCCATATTGGTTCTTACATGATCAGAAATAGTAGCCATTACTTGGCCTCCTTTTGGGCCACAGCCTGGCCAGCCGACTTTCCATATGTTTCCTGCAATGCCCGGATATAAGCAATAATTGCCCATCGATCCTTGGGAGTAATCTGCGCCGAATAACTTCCCATCCCGCCGTATCCATGTGTAATTACTTGGAAATAATAACCTGCTGGGGCTTCAGGCAAAGGCACAGAAGCACCGGTAAGATATTTCAATCCTCGGGAATGATCTATAAAGAAACTAGGAGGTGGAAGATAACCACGCTGAACAATCATTCCATTACCCGCGCCTGTAACACCATGGCACACCGAACAATAAATATTGAATCTTTCTTTACCACGAATAATCAGCTCTTCAGTAACTTCCATGGGGAAAGTTTCATAATAAGGGGATTTGGCTTGAGCGACGGTCATCGGTTCTTTAGAAGGATTAAGATCTTTCCAAGCAGCAGCGGTGCCGCCCTCTTGAAGACCAGAATATAAATGTTCATTTTCCTGAAGCATGCCGCGCGCTACAGTTCCTTCTTCGTAAGGCCGGTTACCCCTACCATCTGTGAAGAAGGAGAACGCATTATGCATTTTGATTTTAGGTTGTTCAGCCATCTGCTGGTAGAAACCCCAACCGATGTCTTGCTTCTGGCAACCCAAACTTCCCGCAGCAATGAAAGCTGCAAGCGAAAGATTTAAAATGCGGGAAGAGCCAATGAGGTATTGTGCGATTGATTTAAACATTATTCTGGGACCTCCGAAACTTCAAACGGTTGCAATCCTTCAAGGAATTGCTTGGTTCCCTGCAGATCAAATTTTGAATCTTTTGCTTCGATGCACAAAAAGAACCTGTCTGTGGTCACCCTCGAAAATCTTGGAACATTGAAAAGTGGATGGTAAAGTCTTGGGTACCCATTCAGTAACAACATGCCAAAAACCGAGGTGATGGATGCAAACAAAACCGTGAGCTCAAACTCAGGGGGAATGAATGCGGGCCATGAATTCAAAGGCCTTCCACCAATATTCAACGGGTAGTAAAACCAGTCGGGCAGGAAAGGCGTAATGAATGAGGGCGCGCCACCAGAGGTAAAGGTTGTCAAAGAGAACGCTGTAAGAAATCCTGTTAACCCACCAAAAAATGCCAGGGTAGGCAACATGGTACGCTTGAAACCAACAGCTTCATGCAAATCCATCACTGGAAAAGGGCTGTAAGCTTCCATTGCGGTATAGCCTGCTTCTCGAGCTTGATTGGCTGCATCCACAATTTGGGTTGGAGTTTCAAACTCCGCAACCAGACCATAAATCTTGACCTTAGGAGCGTCCATTAATGGCTTCCTCCATGTGCGGAATCTGAATGATCATGTGAATCCTTGTGCGAATGCACATGTGATTCTGGGAGTAAATGCTTCATTTCTGCGATAGAAATCATTGGTAGAACCCTGCAGAAAAGGAACAACAAACTTAGGAATAACCCAAAGGTTCCAATGTAGGTACTGATATCCCAGAAGGTCGGGCTGTATTGACCCCATGAAGAAGGCAGGAAGTCTCGCTGCAAACTCATAAGAATCACAAATCGTTCAAGCCACATACCTATATTTACAATCAATGAAATTATAAAGAGAGCAGCTTCACTTGATCTTACTCTTTGGAACCAAAGTACCTGGGGCATCAAACCATTACAGAAAATGAGAGCAAAGTAAAAGTAGCCGTATGGCCCGAATACACGATTCTTCATCATAAGGTCGCGTTCGAATTCATTGGCACTGTAATAAGCCATGAAGGCTTCAACCCCATATCCGTAAAACACCATTAATCCGGTTGCAAGCATGACTTTTGCCATGTTGTCCAAGTGTTTATCGGTGATGAAATCTTTCATGCCATAGAAGTGCCTAATTGGCACAGCAAGGTTGATAACCATTGCAAAGCCGGAGTAAACCGCACCCGCAACGAAGTAAGGAGGGAAAATAGTGGCATGCCAGCCTGGCAAGTTAGCCACTGCGAAGTCAAAGCTAATAATAGTATGAACGGAAAGCACCAGT
>CAJCCR010000389.1 GCA_903960945.1 uncultured Planctomycetaceae bacterium | reverse complement strand
GTTTCTTTTAAGACAGAGGAGTTGCGATGGGGAAGCCCCACTGCAACTCCTCCATTAGCACCTTTAGATTTTGCACCTAAGGGATGATTATTGCCCTCGCTATTCTTCTGCTGCTTCTGCTTATTCTTCCTTCCGTGAAATTCCGTGTCATTCCGTGGCAAATGCTTCCGCTTCTGCTTGTTCTTCTTTCCGTGGAAAAATGGCACACACCAGCAGATTGACATCCGCTGCTCAGTGGGAAAACCGGGGCCTTCAAACCTTTTAATGTTTAACTACTGCGGGCGGTTAGAATAATCTTAACTTGACGGTTGTATGGCCCTCCTTTGCCTTCCAGACTTTGATAAGATCCACTGTCTCTTTTTAATTTTCCAAAAAGGCTTTATCATGTATCCCATGAACAGAATAGCTTCCATAAATAGAAAAACTGCGGAAACCCAGATCGACCTCAAGATTAACCTTGATGGCACCGGGGTTTCAAACATCGATACGGGCATCGGCTTTTTCGACCACATGCTCACCCTTCTTTCCAAGCACAGCCTTATTGATCTCGATATTCGGGCTGTCGGCGACCTGCATGTTGATGCACACCATACGGTTGAAGATGTTGGTATTTCTTTTGGCATGGCCCTTAAACAGGCGCTTGCAGATAAAGCAGGCATTAGGCGCTATGGCAGCATGATTCTTCCCATGGATGAAACTCTTGTTACGGTGGCGGTTGATTTGGGGGGCAGGCCTTTTTGTGTCTGGCAGGCAGAACTCCCATGCGAAATGCTTGGGGCTTTTAATGCGCCACTTGCTGAAGAATTTTGGCGCTCTGTTTCTAGCGCTGGCCTTTTGAACCTTCATGTGATTCTTAATTACGGTCGGAATTCTCATCACATGGTTGAAGCTATTTTCAAAGGTGCAGCTCGCGCTTTAAGGCATGCAATTGAATCTGACCCACGTAATCCTGGCATACCTTCTACCAAGGGTGTTTTGTAGTTTCATTTCCCCTCGGCCTGCTTATAGCTTGAGATTGAATCTTTTTCAGGGTATTCTGGTTTTAGTTGATCCGTCTCAAAATCTTCCTTCTAGTTATTTTGGAGTATGCTGAACATGAGCCAGGAACCAACAGGAGCAAGTCAGGCACAGTCGCTGCAGCAACAACGCATGAGGGAGTTTTTGCAAATGCTGCCCTTGACCACTGAAATTGCCGGATTACCTCCCTCTGCACAAGGCGCGTATTTCAGCGAAGGTCAGATGGAAAATCGTGCTATCGCAATGAAGGCAGCTTTTAAAATCGCCAAGCAAATCATGAAAGATATTGCTGGTTGATCGATCCCAAACTATTTATTAAGGTAGGTTGATGACTACTTCTGCTTGGCTTCAACTTCTTCCTAATCTGCCTCAATCTTGGAAAGATTCCTTGGTTGTCAAAACCATCAGTGGAACTGAACTTTCAGTTCAGTCCATTGTGCGGATTGATGAATTGTTCGTTGTGATAAGGGGTAGGGTTGCAGGAACAACAGAGCAGGGGCAGGTTTATTTTGTTCCGATTGATAGAATTGAAACTATTTGTATTCAGAGGCCGCCTAAAGAAGATGAAATGCAAAAAGCTTTGAACGATATGTTTGGGCTTCCCGTTTCAATCGCGCCTGCTGTAATTGAAAAAACTTCTGACAACCTCCGGGCTACCACCATTATGCGATTAAGTCCGGAAGCCTACGAAAGATTGAAGTCATTGTCTGCTGCATCAAAGCAGGCCAATCCTCCCATCCCCTAAAAGAAATATGATTTATTCAAGGAGCAATAATGGATCCCAAGGATCCCGAAGTTGGTACAGCGCCCATTCATTTCATCCAGCCAGGCGGTGGCTTTTGCTTCAGCCTTGAAATAGCTTGGGGAAAGTTTCGCAGGGCGATTTTGAAATCCTTCTTCCCGACTTACACCGGAAGAATGCGGGCATTGCGTCTTGGTTCCTGCCCTGATTGCAACCATAACATCATCGATTCGCGTGACTTAAAAATATTCTCCAATGTATGTGGCTTTTACTTCGATCCAGATTCTGACCCTTTTGCAGGTCGTAACAAAATCTGGTTTGCTCGACCGGGCATTATGGAACTGCTTTGTTTTACTCTTCTTCTGGTTCCTGCCACCATTGCTTTCATTTTTTTTGCATTGTTGTTTCACCCCGCATTTGGTGTGGGAGCTGTTGCAGGATTTCTACTTTGGCTTTTCGTCATCTCCTTTTTTCGTAACCCGCCCAGAGAAATCCCTGTTGCTCCCAATATTTTGGTCAGCCCTGCAGATGGTGTGATCACCCATCTTGAGGAAGTCGAAGAGGCTGGCATTGGCAAAGCTTTCCGCGTAAGCATTTTTCTTTCGGTATTTAATGTGCATGTTAATCGTGTTCCCCTTGCAGGCACGGTCACGCATGTTCGGTATTACCCAGGCGCTTTTCTAGATGCACGCAGTAGTGATTGCGCAAAACGCAACGAACAACTTTGGATCGACTTGATTGAAAAAGAAAAAGGATTTCCGGTTAGGGTCAAGCAAATAGCAGGGGCCATCGCCCGAAGGATTGTATGTCAGGTGGGCGTTGGGAAATTTTTAAGGCGGGGCGAGTTATATGGCATGATCAAGTTCGGCTCGCGCACAGATGTGCTTATACCTGCTAATCTTGTTGAAAAAGTTTTGGTCAAGGTTGGAACCGCAGTTTATGGCGGCTCAACCATCATTCTGCAACTTAAAGATTAAACCTGCGCCAATGCAAGCTTGCCACCGATCTTGAATGCATTCGGGGCAGTTTCGGTGCGGAGAACCTGATTGTAAAGGGTATCGCGTTCTACGGGAAGTCGGCCTGCTTCTGTAATCAATCTCTGAATTTCTGTAACGGTCATTTCCTGCGGGGTATCAGATCCTGCATCGTGATAGATTTTTTCATGCACCACGGTTCCATCAATGTCATCTGCGCCAAAGCTAAGAGCTACCTGCGCTGTTTTAATTCCCATCATCACCCAGTAAGCTTTCACATGCTGGAAGTTGTCGAGGAAGATTCTGCTGATGGCCATTACCCGGAGGTCAACCATGGCGCTGGGTTTGGTGATGTGCTGCATTCTGGTGTTTTCGGGATGAAAGGCTAGAGGAATAAAAGTTTGGAAGCCTCCGGTTTCATCTTGTAACTCGCGAAGTTTTTCTAAGTGTTCAAGCCTGTGATGGGGTTTTTCGATATGCCCATAAAGCATGGTCGCATTAGAACGAAGGCCTAGGTTGTGTGCTGCACGATGAATGCGAAGCCAGTTATCGGTATCGGCTTTATGTTCGCAAATGATATCGCGAACTTCGGGGTTGAAAATCTCGGCACCCCCACCAGGAAGACTGCCCAAGCCTGCTTCCTTAAATTCTTGAAGGATGTCGCCAACGGGCCTTTTGGTAAGCCTTTCGAACCATTCCCACTCCACCGCAGTAAAAGCTTTTAGATGCAAGTTGGGGTGCGCCTTGTGCACTATGCGTACGATATTGAGGTACCAATCGTAGGGCATCTGATGATGCAAACCACCAACGATGTGCATTTCCGTTGCGCCCCTGCCTTCGGCTTCCTTGGCACGATGCAGGATTTGTTCATCGCTCATGAGATAAGCTTTTGGATCTTTCAAATCAGAACGGAAGGCGCAAAAGATACATCGATAGACGCAAACATTCGTGGGGTTTAAATGCACATTAACATTGTAATAGCCCACATTCCCATTCTTTTTTTCACGCACAAAGTTGGCAAGTTTACCTAAGGTGAAGAGATCTGCATGGTCATGAAGGTGCAATCCTTCGTCTAGGGTTAATCGATCCCCTGAACGAACTTTGTCACTGATTAATTGTGTCGTAAATTCGATGCTCGCCATGCTGAACTCCTGTGCACAAATCTACAGCCTAAAGCCTTACCATCCATCATAGGAACCGTAGGAAAAGAGGGGAGGCAACTGCAATCCTTTCCATGCGAATCAAAATAGGTTATCCTACTTTCATGTTTCCGATTTTAACAGAATTAACGGGGCTTCCTACCATGCTTTCTCTTAAAAAATTAGCAGTACTTACTGGGCTTTTTATCTTTGTAGCTACTGGATTTACTGCAGAACCTGCACTTCCAGACATGAAATTTAAGGATGTGAAGGAGGTTGCCCCAGGCGTCTTCTTTAGGTTCTCTTCGATTAGTGCTACAGATAAAACCATACCTTTTGGCGGAAGTAATAACATATGGGTTGTTTTTGAAGATCATGTTGCAGTGATTGATGCCAATTTTCCTGATGGCGCTGCAGATGTGGTTGCCGCAATCCGAAAAACTACCAATAAGCCTATTCGCTATGTGTTTGACACCCATCATCATGGTGATCATGCCTATGGAAATGGTGTTTTTTTTAAGGAAGGTGCAACAGTGGTGGCGCAGGCAAATTGTGCCAGACTGATGCGAGAATTTGGCCCAGCAGAGTTTGATGAGGCTGGTAAAGGGCCTACTGGCAGAAAAGATGTCGCATCCTCTTTCCTTAAAACTCCAGGTATTGTTTTTGATGATCGATTGGTGCTCGACGATGGCAAACAGCGGGTTGAATTTCTATTCATGGGCCATGCCCATACTGCGGGCGATGCTGTTGCATGGCTACCCAAACATGGAATCCTTTGCACAGGGGATGCTTGTGTAAATGGCGCATACAACTTCATGGGGCATTCAGATTCAGGTTCATGGGTGAAGGCTTTGGAAAAGATGGCGGATCTTAAGCCAAAGATGGTTTGCCCCGGTCATGGCCCAGTTGCTGGTGCAGATCTAATTCAAAAGCAGAAACGCTATTTTGTTGATCTTCGTGATGAGGTGGGTAAGGGCATTAAACAAGCGAAAGATTTGAAGTCGTTACAGGAATCAATTAAATTTCCGTGGTATGAACAATGGACTGGCGTGCCTGTGAAACCTGATAACATCGAGCACGTTTATAAAGAACTTACAGGCATGGTTGTGCCTCATGATTTACTGCGCGATCTTAGTTATGTTTCGGGTAATTATACCCCTGAAAAACCAAAAAATGGGTGGGTTGCGCCCAAGCGTGTGATCTTATCTTCTGGGTTTATGCCTTCAAGAATCGCAGAGTTAAAAGCCATCGCACCTGATATCGAATTTGTTGCAGTGCCCACTTTGGAAGAAGCTGGCAAAGCCATCATGAATGCTGATGCGGTCTTGGGTTTTGCAGATAGCAGCCTGCTACAAGCGGGGAATAAATTACGCTGGATACAATTGGGCCCAGACCTGCCTAAAGATTTTCTGGCCAATGCGAAAACCAAAGGCGTGCAAGTTACTAGCCTTGATCGTGCGGCACTTCCCGCAGATGCAGATCAGGCGTTACGTAATTTGCTTTGGGTTGCTCAACAGGGCAATGCTGATGGTTTGCAGGGTAAAAATGTTACTATTTATGCTCCTGCAGCTTTAGCGAAGATTGTCTCTAACAGAGTTCAAAACTTTGGGGCCAAAATCTCCATCAATGAAATGTCGCCTACCATGGGCGGTACCGATGTGATGGTTGTTTATCTAAACAATACTAAGCAAGCCAATACCTTGGCGAATATCCCTTGGGCTGGTTTGAAGCAGGGGGGAAGCTTGATTATCATGGGTGATGCAACGGGTCTAAACGCTGAAGCAATTACCTCGGTTATTAAGTCTGCAAAGGCCCAATTAGTTGCAGTTGATCTCAAAGGGATTCAAAATCCTGAGGCCATTGCAAAACAAACAGATGCTGGGAAAGTTCATGTCGTCGAAAAGAGTAATAATGGATCAACCTCAGTTACTGAGCGTAAGTGGAAGTTATTGCGAGAAAATGTACGCAGGTTTTCGACAGGCGAACCTTTGCTTGCAATCATTGATAGTGAAGATTACTAACCCTTCAGCTTTTGCTGAACGAAGTAGCGGAAGAAAATTGCAATTGAATTCAAGCCGAGAAGTACGGTGATAAGAATTGCGCTTGCAAGGGCTGCATTGTAATGGAATGCAGGGTCTGGATCATCCGACCAGGAATAAATTTGCATCGGTAGCGCAGTAAACCTGCTGAAAAGAGTCGGGCTGAAATTCACATAAAGCGCTGCGCCAAACAATACTAATGGCGCTGCTTCGCCCATCGCTCGCGAAAGCGCCAAAATCATACCTGTCAAAATACCGGGCAGAGACGAGGGTAAAACAATTTTCCAGATCGTCTGCCAGCGTGATGCGCCAAGTGCCAAAGAAGCATGGCGAAGGGAAATAGGAACAGCCCGAATGGCTTCTTGGGTAGAAACAATGATCACAGGTAAAACAAGCAGTGCGAGTGTCAAGCCACCGCCTAGGGTATTTCGGGCAGCGATTGCAGGGCTTTCAAAAGGCTTGAAAATCAATTCGACAAATACATAGGCGCCTAGGATTGCATACATGATAGAGGGCACGCCTGCAAGGTTGTTGATGTTAAGCTGAAGGATCGCACCAATCCAGCTTTGTGCGCGGTATTCTTCAAGGTAGATTGCGGTTGCAACACCAAGCGGGATTGCAGCACAAATAGTTATTGCGCCTAATAGAAGGCTGCTTAATAGGGCGGCTTGGATACCTGCATCTTGGGGCTGGCTGCTGGGCCCTGCTGAAATAAAATGCCATAGCATGCCAAAATAAGAGAAGTCGCTGCGTTTGTCGCTCTTCAAATTGGATTCAATCTCAACCTTGGTTTGAACTCTGTCTTCGATTTTTTTACTTATGACTTTATCGTAGCGTGTTGCCAAACTTGCTGCATTAGCTGGATCTTGCTTAATGCGGGTTTCTTTTTCTTTCGTAAGATCTGCGATTTCTTTGTTTGTCTCTGTGTCAAAATCTTTAACCCTGCGTTCGATCTCAATATTAAACTTTGCAATACGCTCGGGCATCAATTTAAACCATGAATTAACATCAAT
>CAJCCR010000388.1 GCA_903960945.1 uncultured Planctomycetaceae bacterium | reverse complement strand
TCGCAATTGAGCCAAGGTTTTTCTGATGAGATCTCTTTTTCTTTCAAATGCAAACAGGTTTTGCGCTATGGCGAGAACCCCCATCAGACCGCTGCGTTTTACACAGAACTGAATCCACCCGCGGATTCTCTAGCCAATGCGACCATCTTGCATGGCAAGGAACTTTCTTACAACAACTTGCTTGATATCGATAGCGCCCTTAGCTTATTGCGCGAATTTGGCAGGCCTGCCTCGGTTATTCTTAAACACAATAACCCCTGTGGCGCTGCTGTTTCAAAGAACCTTGTGGATACTTTCAGGGGCGCTTACGATGGCGATCCTCTTAGCGCCTACGGTGGCATTGTTGGGTTCAATCGAGAAGTTGATGAAGCAACTGCGCTGGCGATGGCGGAGCCAGGTAGGTTTCTTGAGTGTGTGGTTGCACCAGGTTTCTCTCCGGAAGCTTTTGAAATTCTTACTAACAAGCCTACTTGGAAGAAAAGCGTGCGCCTGCTTTCTACTGGCCCCATGATTCCAAGAAAACCGACTATGGAAATTCGGAAAGTGGATGGCGGCCTTCTTGTGCAAGATAAAGATGCTTCCAACGAAAATCTTTCGAGTGCAAGAACGGTTACCAAGAAAAAACTTACACCTCTAGAACTTGATGATCTTAAGTTTGCTTGGGTCGTTTGTAAGCATGTGAAAAGCAATGCCATTGTTATTGTTAAGGATGGAAAACTACTTGGCACCGGGGCAGGGCAGATGAGCAGGGTTGATGCTGTGCAGAATGCCTTGAAGAAGGCTGGGGAAAATGCACGCGGTGCAGTACTTGCTTCGGATGCGTTTTTTCCATTCAGGGATGGCGTCGATGAGGCCGCAAAAGCTGGTATTATTGCTATCGTTCAACCGGGTGGCTCTATGCGTGATGCAGATGCAATTGCCTCTTGCGATGAGAACGGTATTTCAATGATCTTTAGTGGATTCAGGCACTTCAGGCATTAAACTTCCAAGAAAGTCCTTGCAGTGTTGGGTTCCCTTATGGATAAAAGGTAATCACTAAAAGGGGGATTTGTAATGAATCAGCAGGATCGCAGAACGTTTGTTAAAAATTCAATACTCGGGTCAACTCTTGCCTTGGGAATTACTTCTCAAGTCTTAGCGGAGAAAAAAGCAATGCTACCTATTGTGGATACTCATCAGCATCTGTGGGATTTAAAACAGTTCAAGCTTCCTTGGGTTGAAGCTGGAGCGCCTCTTGCCCGTAACTTTGTCCTTAAAGATTACGCTGAGGCTACTGAAGGGCTGAACGTTGTTAAATCTGTTTATATGGAAGTGGATGTTTCACCCGAGCAGCAACTTGCTGAAGCCCAGTTTGTCACCGATATTTGCAATAGTGGGAAAACAACCATGGTTGCTGCAGTGGTTTCTGGCAGACCCGCATCGCCCGAATTCGGTAAATACCTCGATAACTTCAAAGGAAATAAATTTATCAAAGGTATCAGGCAGGTTTTACATGTACCTGCGACTCCTCCTGGGTTTTGTAATCAACCTGATTTTGTGCGTGGCATCCGGATGCTTGGTGAAAGAAATCTTAGTTACGATTTGTGTGTTCGTGGTACCGATCTTGATCATGTTGCAAAGTTGATTGATTCCTGCCCTGATACTCGCTTTATTCTTGATCATTGTGGAAATCCAGATTTAAAGAGCAAGGATAATTCGGTTTGGAAGAAGGGCGTGGTCGAGGTCGCAAAGCGAAAAAATGTTGTTGTTAAAATTTCCGGGTTCATTGCTTCATCAACTAAAGGTGCTTGGAAAGTGGATGACTTGGCACCACTTATCAATCACACCATGGATAGCTTTGGCCCAGATAGAGTAATGTTTGGCGGTGATTGGCCTGTTTGTACCCTTGCAGCCACTTATAAGGAATGGGTTGATTCCTTGAAGCAGGTGGTTAAATCCCGATCAGAAGAAGAGCAAAAGAAGTTGTTTCATGATAATGCTGTTCGTTTTTATGGGCTCTCTTAGTTTTAATTACGCAGGGGTTTCTAGCTTAACTAACGCTTCTTACTAAAAGGCGAATAACAGATGAATGCTTTATTGAATGCCATGGTTGTTCTGTTGTCGGGTTTGGCCGCTCAGGATTTTCAGGTCGAATTAAAAGGCCCAGCTAAAATTCCTGCAGGCACTCCTGTGCAAATTGCAATTCCTGCGGGTATTAATGTTAAAAGCAAAACTTGCCTTTTGTCAGGAGCTGGAGCTACCAACCTTCTTGGGCAAGTGATCGAAAAATTTTCTGCTGATTTGACTGCAAAGGAAAATCAACAGTACCTTGTTGTAGTTATGCCAGCGTTGAGCATTCCAGATAATGGTGCTACTTTGGCTGGTACTTGGATGTCTAATGACGCCAAGAGTTCTTCTCCTAGTTTTTCTTTCGAAGATAAAAACCCTGAGTTAAGCCAGGTTACCCTTGAAGGTAAACCTGTGCTTCAGTTTGTGCATCCTGTTCTAAAAGATGGTAAGGAAAGGGAAGCTTCTTATAAGCCATTCCATCATCTTTTTGATAATGCAGGTGCTTTGGTTACCAAAGGTGCGGGTGGGCAGTTCACTCACCATCGAGGCATTTTTCTCGGGTTCAGCAAAGTTACCTATGGCAGTAATGTAAAAGTTGATATCTGGCATTGTAAGGATGATACTCATCAGGCTTTTGAAAAAGTTCTGTTGCGTGAATCTGGTCCTGTTCTTGCTTCTGAAAAAGACCAGATTGCTTGGAATGGTAAAAACAAAGAGACCTTTGCTGTCGAAGAAAGGCAACTCATTGTTTACAAAGTTCCAGGCGGGCAACTTGTTGAATTCCAATCCGTTGTAAGAACTACTGGTGGCACTGTATTGCTCGATGGCGATCCGCAGCATGCTGGGTTTCATTTTCGGGCGTCAAATGATGTCGCAGACAAAACTTTCAAGGAAACAATCTATCTCAGGCCGGATGGCGAAGATAAGCCTGGTGCGAGCAGGAATTGGCCCGATTTAAAAACTCATATCAATTTGCCCTGGAATGCTATGAGCTTTGTTCTTAAGGATAAACGATACACTGCTTTGTATCTTGATAACCCTGCAAACCCCAAGGAAGCGCGATTTAGTGAGCGACCTTATGGTAGGTTTGGCTCTTATTTTGTAACTGAGATCACTAAAGAAAAACCCTTGAAACTTAAATATCAGATCTGGCTGCAAGACGGTAAGATTGATATTGAAAGTGCCAATCTTAAGAGCCAATTTTTTAATAATCCCGTGCAAGCCATCATGGTTGCAAAGTAACAGCAATTAGAAAAGAGAATTATGTATAGTAAAGAATTAGCAGTTGCATTAAAGGCTGCTCATAAGGCTGGAGATTTGATTTCTGAAGTGTATAAAACTTTAAAGCCTTACGAAAATGCCCCTGCAGATCTCACCACGGAAACAGACAAGCAATCTCAGGAAATTATTCTTAAGGTTTTGCGTGAAGAGTTCCCTTTAGATTCTCTTTGTGCTGAAGAAAAAACTGCCACGCTTTCTGAATCACCTTCGGGGGCAACCAGAACTTGGGTGGTCGACCCGATTGATGGTACCCGTGGCTTTGCTATGAAGAATGATCAGTTTTCAGTAATGGTTGCCATGATGGATCAAGGCAAAGTTGTGGTTGGTGTTGTGCATGAACCTGCAACTGGAAAAACCACTTATGCGGCCAAAGGGCAGGGGTGTTTTTTGATGCAACCAGGTAAGGAAACTGTTGCATGCAAGGTTAGAACTTGTGCTGATTTAAGCAAGGCAATATTGGTTCAAAGCCATGCGAAGCCCGGGAAAACTAGTAAGGCGGCAGCGGCCTTTTCTCCGGGGACTGTGCTTGAAACCTATTCTGCTGGATTAAAGATGGCAATCGTTGCGCGAGGCGAGGGCGATTTATATGCCAATAATTACCCTGCTTTTCATGACTGGGATATTTGTGCAGGCCATATTCTTGTGGAAGAAGCAGGTGGTAAATTGACCGACTTTTCCGGCAACCCTGTCTTGTATGGGGCACCTGGTTTCAAGCAAACTAAAGGAATGCTTTCAACCAATGGCCATCTTCATTCTGCTGCTCTTAGTAAGACAACGGGTTTGCTCGAAAGCTGATTTCTATTTGTTGTTTTTCAATTCAACTGCTCTTATCGAGGGTCCCATTAGTTGGGCTAATCTTACTTGCGCAGCTTCTGCGTACTTTGTTCCTGGGAATGTTTGTAAGGTTTTTTCAAGATAATAGATAGCCTGTTGGGGTTGCCCTTTTTTTGTCCACGAATCAGCAAGCGATAAATAAAGGTTTGCTAGCTTGTCTCCCATTTGATCGCATGCAGTTTTCATCCACTCAGGATTGCTTTTTATTTCCGCGATGATAATGCCTGCTTCCTGGGTTTCCATAGCCTCTGCAAAAGTTGCAGTCATGTACTCATAACGATCTAGGCATGAAAGAAAATTTGAACTTTTGTAGTCCTGCCTAATTAGAGCAAGCACTTCTTTCGCCAAGTTGTTAGAAATTAAAAATGGTTCTGAATTGGGTTGACGATTTGCAAGGCTTGCGAGAATCTGGGTGCTTTCTTTTGCCCCGTTTGTTCCCTCATATTGTCTGGAAACTTCTCTGAATAGCTGGATCGATTCTGAAGTGTTCCCTTGTTCGAGATTCTTTTTTGCTTTGGCTATTCTTTCGGTCGCTTGTTTTTCAAAGTCTTGGAGGAGGACCATAGATCTTTTTTGAATCGGCCTTTGCTTTCCATCTTCTATGATCTTTTTGAGGAGTGAAACTGCTTTTGGGTAATCATCGGCTGCAATTGCAACAGTGGCTTCCTTATACTCGAGGTTCATCCAATCAGGGGTGATAGAGTCTCCCCTGTGTTGTTCGAGTTGAGAAACTAGTGCAGGAGCTTCAATGAATCCTTCTAAAAAGCCCAGAATATTTCCATCTGGCCCAGCGAATACCAAGGTTGGAAAGGATCGGATTTTTAAAGCATCTGTAAGGGCTGGTTCTTTTTTTGCATTAATTCTTAGGGGAATCCAATTTTCCATTATCGCTTGATTCAGAGTTGGATCTCTGAAAGTCCGATGATCCATTTGCTTGCACCAAAAGCAATTGTCAGTGTGAAAATCGATGAGGATGGGCAGGTTTTTTTGCGCAGCTTCTTGTCTGGCTTGCATGTAATCTGTGCGCCACTCTATGCCTCCTGCAAACACTGGAGTCCCCGTGATAAAAATCAAAGCGAGAAGCAGCATTCTTGCAAGAGCTTTGTTTTTATGAAAACAATTTGTAATCATTGATCGACTCCATTCGAAACCATTAGGCCCGCGGATGGGCTTTTTGGTAGCTTTCTTTTAATCTTGTGGTTGTAACATGGGTGTAAATCTGGGTAGTGCCCAGACTGCTGTGCCCAAGTAGTTCTTGCACCCCCCGGATATCTGCGCCTGCATCTAAAAGATGGGTCGCAAAAGTATGCCTTAAGGTATGCGGCGTGGTTCGAGAATCCATTCCCGCAAGTTTGATGTATTTTTCGAGTAGTCGACCAACGCTTCGTGTGGTGAGCCTGGTGCCATTTTTGTTTAGAAATATAGCTGGGTTTTCTTTGACCTTAATACTTTTCTGAAGCTTTCTTTCTTGGAGGTACGCTTCAACAGCTTTTAAAGCTTGGGGGCCTAAAAGAGCTATTCGCTCTTTTTTTCCTTTGCCTCGAACCACCGCTGTTCCATCATTGAAATCCAGATATTCTTGGTTTAGTGCAACCAACTCGCTAACTCGAAGGCCAGCAGAGTATAAGGTTTCTAAAATTGCTCGGTCTCTTAGGCACATCAAGGTTTCGCCTTGGGGGGCATTCAAGAGGTTGTCTATATCTTCTTGAGAAAGAATATGCGGAAGATTCTGGTCAAGTTTTGGGCCTTTCAATCCATCCGTAGGATCGCGATCAACCTTTTGTTGCCTTTGCAGGTAACGATAAAGGGATCTTAAGGATGCGATTCTTCGTGCGATTGTTGCCCGGGAATAGTTTTGCTCTGTAAGCCATGCGATAAATGCACGCACATGCCTCGTGGTAACTTGCTTGGGTGAAAGATTTGGAAGGGCCGTATGGCCACGCAGAAAATTTATCGATTGCGTCAAATCTTCACGATAAGACTTGACCGTCAGCTCGGAAGAATTTTTTTCTAGAGAAAGATGCCGCAGGTATCCTGCTAGCGCCTGGTTCATAACTATTATCTCTGTGTGAAAATTAAAATTAACTGGGCAAGCGCGAACCTATAGGCGCTTTAAATTCTGTTTCGTTTTCGTTATCAGTTTGCGGAGATTGCTCGTCTTCACTATTGGCCTCATTCGCAGATTCAATTTGAGTTTTTGCGCGATGAGAAAGTAAAGCAGCATCAAACCAGCTAAATTCTATATCTGGGTCTTCAGCTTGCTGGCAAAGTGTTTCCACGAGATCATCCCAGCCCATTTCGTCAAAAATATAGACAAATTGGTGCTCACCTTTAACCAGCGCGAGGACATGGAAATCCTTGTTTTGCATTATTACAACTCCCCTTGAGGAAAAAATTTCCTCGGTAGTTGGCTTATCGGCTTAATAGCCGTAGCCAAAAAGGAGAAAAGAAGTGGCGGGGGTAGGCTTCTTGTTAGAAGGGCAAGCAGTGCGGAAAAGGTTTGCTGGTTTACCTTGAAGGAAGAGTTAAGCCAGATTGCCTAAGCTTTTTAATCCGACTTCTTCCCTTGTGAGAAATGGTTCGCCATATGCTTTTCCTATCGCCCATCCCCAGTAGCGATTTCGATCTTTAACATCGTCTAAAAGTGTAGGGAAAGTGTTGGTTCTGCCTGTGATTAATTGAGATTGATAACATGCCAACGCTTTCATTTTGGTTTCAATATGGTTTGAAATATCTAAAATAAAAGAGGGCTTGGGGTGGATCCTAAGGTGAATGCTGAAGTAATAAAAGACCTTGGCTGGGAAGTGGGGTTCGCCTGCAAGATGAGTTTTGCTTAGTTTGCTCCAAAATCTTGCGCCCAGGGCCAATTCGTAAGCTTCGACATGATCAGGATGGACATCTTCCCAGTAAGGAACGAACAAATTTTTAGGTTTAACTCGCCGAATTTCCTCTGCAAGTAAAGTTCTTGATTCGAGATTAGAAACTAATTCCCGGTTCTTTAAGCCTAAATTTTTGCGATAATCCAGATTAAGCACCTTTGTTGCCTCTTCGGTTTCTTTCCCGCGAATTGAGGGGGTACCGTGGGGGGTTGGTTCGCCATTGGTTAGGTCTAGAATCCCAACAGAAGCGCCTTCAGCCTTCAAAACGCCTATAGTACCTCCAACTCCCAACTCTGCATCATCGGGGTGAGGGCTAATAATCAAATAATCCAAGGAATCGCTCATGGTTGAACTCCTGAAGGCTGCTGAACAAGGACGAACAAAGCAGGCTAATCTTGCATATTTTCGCAGAAACCGTTTCAATGTTCATCTAAATAAGTTTTATGAACTTCTGGAGCGTTTAAACAATGAAGTGTGCCATCGTTATTCCTGCTAGATATGCTTCTTCCCGATTACCTGGAAAACCTTTGCTAAAGCAGACAGGTAAATACTTGGTTCAGCATGTTTACGAACAGGCTAAAAAGTCAAAGATTGCTTCAGAAGTCATAATCGCAACCGATGACCTTCGGATTCAAGCTGCAGCGCGAAATTTTGGCGCCAATTGTGCTATGACTTTAAAATCTCATCAAAGTGGTACCGATCGGGTTGCTGAAGTTGCTCAAAATCTTGATTGTGACATCTTTTTAAATCTTCAAGGCGATGAGCCATTAATTGATCCAAATTCCATCGATTTGCTTTTCAAGCAATTGATTGAAAGCCCTGATGTGCCAATGGCTACACTCGCAACACCCATCAATGATGAAAAAGACTGGATGAATCCAAACTGCGTGAAAGTGGTACAAAATCAGAAGGGAAGGGCGCTTTATTTCAGTCGCAGCCCTATTCCTTTTGTCCGAGATGGGAAGCCTGATTTTACCCAACGGCCTTCGCCTTTTTTGCTTCACATTGGTATGTATGCCTATCGCAGGTCATTTTTAATGCAAATGGCTAAAATTCCCATGCATCCGTTCGAAAAACTTGAAAAACTTGAACAATTAAGGGTTTTAGGTGCAGGTTTCTCGATAAATCTTGGAATTGTTGAAGAGAGAACCATGGGCGTTGACACCCGCGAAGATTACGAAAAATTTATCTCAGATTACAGGCGTTTCCAGCGCCTTAACGCTGCTTAAAACTTTATCCAACATTATTCTGGATTTTACAGCGATTGGGTCGTATAAATCCACGCATGGAACATTTTTTGCTTTGTGCTGATGTTCTTGTTCTTTATGGATTTAGATCGCGAAAGAAGCCAGAATGGCAAAACATATTTTTGTAACCGGTGGTGTTGTTAGTTCCCTTGGTAAAGGCCTTACTTGCGCCTCCATTGGTATGCTCCTCGAGCATCGTGGCCTTCGAGTCAGGTTGCAGAAATTCGACCCTTATATAAATGTTGATCCTGGCACCATGAGCCCTTATCAGCATGGCGAAGTTTATGTTTTAGATGATGGTGCCGAAACAGATCTCGATCTAGGGCATTACGAGCGCTTTACCAATGCTCCCCTCAGCAGGGATTGTAATTTTACTACAGGTAAGATTTACCTTTCCATTATTGAAAAAGAACGCAGGGGCGATTATCTGGGCCGAACGGTTCAAGTCATTCCTCATGTAACTGATGAAATTAAAAATGCCGTGTTAAAATTGGCTACTCCCGATGTTGATGTTGTGATCACAGAAATTGGCGGGACGGTTGGTGATATCGAAGGGCTACCATTTTTTGAAGCAATCAGGCAATTTTCCCTTGATGTGGGCAGGAACAACTGCCTTTACATTCATCTTACTTTGGTCCCATATTTGAAAGCCGCGGGTGAGGCAAAATCTAAACCTACGCAGCATAGTGTTGGCCTACTCAGGCAGATTGGTATCCAGCCTGATGTTTTAATTTGCCGCACCGAGCGCGAAATGCCCAAGGATATGCCCGAAAAAATAGCTCTCTTTTGTAATGTCGAAACCAGAGCTGTAATTGAAGAGCGCGACAAAGAATTTAGTATCTACGAAGTACCATTAAGTTTGGTTGAAAACAAGCTTGATGAATTGATTGTTGAAAAGCTTTCTTTGAAAGCTAAGCCTTTGGATATTTCTGACTGGACCTCAATGATTCAGCGCCTGCGTAACCCCAAGCGCGAAGTCACCATTGCTGTCGTTGGTAAATACATTCGCCATAATGATGCCTATAAATCTATTTACGAATCCTTAGACCACGCCGGTATTGCTAATACCACCAAGGTAATTATTCGAAAAATCGAAGGTGAGGATATCGAATTACACGGTGCAGAAAGTCAGCTAGAAGGCGTTGACGGAATTCTTGTGCCAGGTGGTTTTGGTTATAGGGGTGTTCTGGGGAAAATCGAAGCGATTCGGGTTGCCCGCGAGAAGAACATCCCCTTCTTTGGTATCTGCTTAGGGCTTCAGTGTGCAGTGATCGAGTTTGGTAGAAATGTTCTTAAGCTTGAAGACCCAAACACCACCGAAATCGATAAGAATTGCAAAAGCCCCGTGGTTTGCCTGCTTGATGATCAATACAGCATTACAGATATGGGCGGTACCATGCGTTTGGGAACTTACCCTTGCAAGTTAAAGGAAGGATCCAAGGCTTATAATGCTTATGGTGCCGCTGTTGTTCACGAAAGACACAGGCATCGCTATGAATTCAATAATAAATTTAAAAGCCAATACGAGAAGCATGGCATGGTGTTTTCCGGTACCAGCCCAGATGGCAATTTGGTTGAGGCCATCGAAATCGCTGATCACCCTTGGTTTTTAGCAGTACAAAGCCATCCTGAATTTAAATCAAAGCCAACCAGTGCACATCCTTTGTTTCAAGGGTTTGTCAAAGCCTGTGGCGTTTATCAAGAAAACAAAGTTGCGGGCAAAAAATAAACCCTCCCAAAGTTTCCTTTGGAAGGGTTCAAATTGTTACAGATAAACTTGGTGATTAATTGGCAGCGGGGTTTAATTCGATTTTCCCCGCATCGGTTACTCCATCAGCTTTGATGTTGATTGGTACACCGACTTTACCACCCTTAACCCAGCCAACTTCTTCCTGCCATGTGACAAGATTATAATCACCTGCAGGAGCATTCTTCATTTCGAAGTTCCCATCTTTGTCGGTTACAACAAAGTAAGGGTGATTGAAAACCCTGACCCAAGCGGTCATCCAAGGATGAATATTGCATTCAATTTTTGTGGGTGCTGCAGCAGCGCCCCAACCTTCAACTTTTATTTCTTTTCCTGCAGGAATAAGAAGATTTTGGCTGGGATTGTTTCCAGTGCTGATGATGTTGACATTATGGTTAACGGGGGAGCTATTCTTGGTTAAAAGAACTTGTCCAGCTCGCATTCCAATTACATGGGGTTCGTAAACGCAGCAAGGTTGATCAAGAACAACATCCTTTTGTTTAACTTCTTCCAAAGAAGGATGAATTGGAATTTGAGCCTTAGGGTTTTTGCTATCAACCAGCCAAACCATTACCCAACGCACGCCCTTGCTTTTAGGATCGACTACAAATTTTTCAGAAAGGATATCGCCCTTGGAAAGGCAGTGCTGTTCATCTTTATTGACTTTAAGTTTTTCAGGGGTGGGGGTAGCACCTGCGAATACTACTTGGCCTTTGATCGTACCCCAAGTTTGTGCAAATGATACATCTGCTGATGCAGCAAAAACAGAAGTTAGAAAGGTAAAGAAAAAGCCCATTCTGGCAATCGATTTCATGATAGTTCCTTGAAGTTACGGGTAGGTAAATGTCCAAATGGATCACAATCACAGCACTTGAAGTATTGTAATAGAGTTTGAGACCAATTCCAAGTTAGTTTTTGCACTTGTTTAAACACTATCAATTCAAAGGGAGTTTTTAATGTTTTTGGCGTTAACCGGAGTTATAAGCGATTTTTCAGTAATGATGCCCGTAATCAAATGGGCAGGGCTTACATCAAACGCAGGGTTGTAAACTGAAATCCCTGTGGGAGCAACCTGTTTGCCGAAGGGTTCGGTGATCTCCTTGGGGTTTCGTTGTTCAATAGGAATTCCTGAACCATCTTTTAAAGTGAGATCAAAGGTGCTTGATGGGGCAGCCACATAAAAAGGTATGTTGTGCGCATGAGCAAGAACAGAAAGCCCGTAAGTTCCAATCTTGTTTGCGGAATCGCCATTGGCTGCGATACGATCGGCCCCTACGATCACCATGTTGATTTTGCCTTCTTTCATGACTTGTGCGGCCATGCTGTCGCAAATAAGAGTAGCAGGAATGCCAGCTTGTAATAATTCCCAAGAGGTGAGACGAGCGCCTTGCATGAGTGGCCTAGTTTCATCGCAGAAAACATGGATGGATTTGCCTTGCTCGTAAGCAGTAAAAATAACAGATAAAGCTGTTCCATACGCTGCCGTTGCAAGGCCACCGGTGTTGCAATGGGTTAGAATGCCAAATCCATCTTGGACCAGATTTGCTCCAATCTTGCCAATGGATTGACACATTGCGCGGTCTTCTTTTTCAATCAAGAGTGCTTCATCAAGCAAAATGGAAAGAATGGTTCGTTGATCGGGCAAATCTGCTACTTCGATGAATTTTCTTTTCATCCGATCGAGCGCCCAGAAAAGATTTACCGCAGTTGGCCTGCTGGTGCGCAGATAATTGTCAGTATCTTCGTAGTGCTTTTTAAGGGAAGTTCCGGAAGGAATATTTTTCAGCCCGACTAAAACCCCCATTGCTGCAGTGATTCCAATTGCAGGTGCGCCTCTCACCCTTAGGCTTCGAATCGCTTCGTGAACCGTGGTGATATCCATGCAATCAATGAAACAAACATCAATTGGTAGAAGGGTTTGGTCTAAAAGACGAAGGTGTCCATCAACGCCGCCAATCCATTCCATGGATCTTGGGATGCTGTAATTCTTCATGTTCTCTTACCTTTGAATTTTGTTGGCGAGTCTGTCAAGAATTTGTTGGTGAAGTATGCCGTTGGTTACCAATACATCGGGGGCGTAGATGGATTTATTGCCTTTCCAGTCGGAAAATTTTCCGCCTGCTTCCTCGATGAGTGGAATGATAGAAGCAACATCCCAGGCGTGTACGCCGTGTTCAATCATTATTTCTCCAGCGCCTTGGGCTACAAGAACGAAGCCATAGAAATCGCCAAAGCCCCGCTGCTTTTCTGTTGCACTAGCAAGTGCAAGGAATTCTTTTTCCATACCAGCTTTAACAAACCAAGAAATACTCGAATAAAAGAGTTGTGAGGCGGCCAACGTGTTGATGGTTGAGACATTGATTTTAATGTCATTGCGAAAAGCACCATCGCCTCTAAGAGCCCGATAGGTTTGATTAAGCCCAGGTGCCACGGTAATGCCTGCCAGCATTTCGCCCTTATATTCGAGGCCCAAAAGAGT
>CAJCCR010000387.1 GCA_903960945.1 uncultured Planctomycetaceae bacterium | reverse complement strand
TTTCTTGCGGGCCCACTCAGTTTTACGCAGAAACTTCAGGCTCGATTTAATGCTTGGATCGTGAGTGAAGCAATTGATAGTGATACGGCTTCCAAGTTCCTGCCAGCCATAATATTCAACCAACTCGGTCAGAATTTTCTCGAGGGTGATTCCGTGCAGAGGGTTGTTTTGCTGATAGTTATCCATTTTATGCATGAATCCGAATCATTCGACTATTGGGAATGAATATAAACACCCGCTTTATCAGGGTCTGGGATAACCCATTGCTAATTATATGCTTTGCGGGCATTTATCCAAAAGATACTGGCAAAAGGGATTGGATTTTGCGAATCGAAAAAATCAATCGATTGCTGCGAATCTCCAAGTTGGGACGCTGGGCGGGTACACGCCATTATAAAAGGCTTCGGTTCCAATAGATTCTAATACCTTCTTAAGTGCATGCCTGCGAACTGTAATGTAGTAGTACTCACATCGTGAATCCCTAATGTAATCCCAAACTTGGTAGAGCTGATCGGTTTCTTTAATAACTGCATGAAGATCTTCACCAAATGCAGGCTCGAGATGCACTCTTGCACTAAGGTGATGCCTATAAACCCGGTTGAACCCAAGCATTTCTTGGATGACTAAACGATCAGGGAATCGCATGGAATCAAAGACTAATGGGGCATCGTAAAGCTCGTTGTAGCGTTTTTTAAGTAGTTTTACATCCGATTGAAAATCAGATGACCTTAGCAAAATGTATTGGTGTTCACGCGGATCTAGGATTTCGAAGTTTAAGGCGATTGCTTGGACAAATGGAGAGAGATCAGCTTCGTCTTGAATTGATTTCTCTGAGTCTGACATTTCTAATGGGGATAATAATAACATTGCTGAGAGAATGAAATCTGATAGTGCCATGACTGTTTCTCCTCATGAAAGTTACCTGAATGCAACAAAACATGAACCGAGATCAATGCTGGCCTACTTAATTATAGGTAGACCACGGGGCGTTTTTTTACGTGTTTAATAAGTAAATCTCTATTATGAGCCTGATTAAAACTTAATCCGGATATCTAACTAGCAAAGTTAATGCCAAAGTCTTAATTCTTTAAAATCGAAGATTATTGGTACAGATTTGACCTATAAACGCCTTATACCCGCTTTCAAACCTGCTTTTTGGCGCTTAGATGTTGAGCATATGTAGCCTGCCTTTTGAGCGAACCCCAAATTCTTTGGATGATATGTTTATTTTGAAAATATTTAAGTCATTAACCCGTATGGCTTTATGGTTTATTTTCTGAGTTTATGGGTATGCTGGCATACCGTTTGCACTCTTTATCCTCAGTGTTTTCTTATTACTTTGCATCTTTGAGGATTGTAAACATGAAAAGGTTTCTTTTTTCTTTGGTGGGATTTCTGCTTTTAAGCAACCTCTCATCTCTCCATGCACAGGCTCCTGAAAAGGAAAAACCTGTACCTACGCTTGCTGAATTAGCCGAAGAGCTCAAAAAAGTTAAAGAAGAAGCGGACACAGCTATTGCTGATGCCAAACTCGGTGGTCATAACGCTTGGATGCTTACATCCTCGGCTTTGGTCATGCTCATGGTTCCTGGGTTGGCATTGTTTTATGGTGGTATGGTTCAACGGAAGAACGTTCTCGCAACCATGATGGAAAGTATGGCTTCTCTTTCCGTGGTGGGTGTTTTCTGGATTGTATGCGGGTATGGTTTGGCCTTTGGGCCTTCCGTGATTCAATGGGGCGATGCTGGTTTGATTGGCTGGCACCCTAAGTTTTTCTTTTTGCAGGGTGTGGAAACAGGGGATCTTCTTCCTGCTACCAGCACTCCTGTTTATGCACATGTGCTTTTTCAAGGAATGTTTGCAATCATTACCCCTGCGCTAATCAGCGGTGCGATTGCTGAAAGAATTCGATTTGTTCCTTTTACTATTTTTTCAATTCTCTGGGTTACCATCGTCTATTGCCCATTAGCTCATATGGTTTGGGCATTCGACTGGTTTTATGATAAACCACTTGATGAAGGGCTTGGCTTGGGTGGTTCCGCAATTGGCCTTTTGGGTAAATGGGGCGCTCTCGACTTTGCAGGTGGAACCGTGGTTCACATTGCAGCAGGCTTTGCTGGCTTGGCTTGTTCCTTAGCGCTTCGTAAACGAATCGGTTATCCCGCACAAGCTGTTCGACCTAACAGTATGGTACTTACCCTTCTTGGCGCAGGCCTTTTGTGGTTTGGATGGTTTGGCTTTAACGGTGGTAGTGCAGTTGCTTCCAACTTCCTTGCTACCTCTGCTTTTGCTGCTACTCAAGCTGCAGCCGCTGCAGCTGGTTTAAGCTGGATGTTGGTGGAATACCTTCACAAGGGTAAACCTACCGCACTGGGCCTTGCCTCTGGTATTGTTGCTGGCTTGGTTGCTGTCACCCCCGCTTCTGGATATGTCTACATTTGGGGTGGTTTGATAATCGGCTTAATTGCTGGCGTTGTTTGCTACGCTTCAGTTCAGTTTAAAACCATCCTAGGTTATGATGATTCGCTCGATGCATTTGGTGTGCATGGTGTGGGCGGGTTTCTAGGTGCGGTATTAACAGGTGTATTTTGTTTTTACTCGGTAAACTCTATGGGTACGGATGGTTTTGTTACCCCTGAAGCAACCGTAAAGAAGCAAATTGCTGAACTTGAAAAGAAGGCTGAACCAGATCGTTCTGCTGGCGATAAAGCCAACATCGCAAAGCTCAAGGATTGGACTCCTTCAGGGCAAGTGATGATTCAAATCAAGGCTAGTATTTTTTCAGCTTTGTTTGCCTTCGTCCTTAGCTATGCTCTTGCGATGGGCGTTCAAGTTATGACTGGTTTTAACTTTACAACCGATCTTAACTCTGAATCGGAGGGCCTTGATGAAACGGAGCATGGTGAAACTGGTTTCGACTTCGGTACCACTTTCTCAGCCGCTAAGTCTGGCCAACCTCGTCCTGCTCTTGCACCATCTAACAAGGTCAAGGGTTATGTAATAGCACTTGATGGGCCCAAGCACGATGATGTTCGAAAAGCTTGGTCTGAAATGTGTCAGGCTGGGAAAACACCACCAACGGATGATTTTAAGAAGGTTTATCCTTATCTTACAACCATCGATGGGAATAAGTTCAAGTTCAGGGGCGGCGACCCGAATCACATCAAGGATTCTCTGTCGCAGTTGTTCCAGAAAAAATTGAACACTCCTGTGAAAGCTACTGTGGAAGCGTAATTTCCTTGGAAGACCAGCCAGCCTTATTATAAGCTGGCTGGAATTCCTCTCTAACTTTTCATCCCATATTTCTTATTAGAAGTGAGTATTTAAAAATGAAAATGATAGTTGCGATTATTCGTCCTGAAAGGCTTGAGGAAGTCCAAGCTGCTCTTAATGAACGAGATGTTTACCTCATGACTGTTACCGAGGTTCGAGGTTGCGGTAGACAGCGAGGCTACACAGAAGTTTATCGTGGTGCAGAGATTCAAATCAAGTTACTTCCGAAGCTTAAACTTGAAATTGCTGTGACCGATGCGTTTGTGGAAGCTACCATCGAAGCCATTGTTCACGCAGCTAGAACTCCTGAAACCGGCCAGGTTGGCGATGGTAAAATATTTGTGCTTTCCCTCGAAGATTGTGTTCGCATTCGAACTGGAGAAAAAGGTCCGATTGCTATTGGACCATGATTTTCTCTTGATTCTAATCAAAATAAGACAGGGGCACGGATGCTCCTGTTTTTTTTATTTCATGCCTTGCTCTGTCAGCCATTGTTTCCAATCCGATTGCGATTTCTTCACCTTCTCACTAATTGAGAAATCATCCGGGCCGAAGTCTTTACCACTCGCTATTTTAACCAATGCCTCTCGCACCGCCTTTTGTACCCCCGCATTTGAATCTAAAAGCAATGGCACTAAATCTTCCGCACCCTTGATTGCTTTAAGGTTACCCATGGTTTCTACGGCCTTTTGTCTTAACAAGGGATTGGTATCTTTCAAAAACTCTTGCAGCTCTACGGTCTTTAATTTCCGCATCTTTTCTTGTAGTAACCTTATTGATGGCTCTTTTACTTCAGGATAAAAACTTACTGCAAATAGTCCCAACCCTTGGAGCGATTCACGATCGCCACGCCTTCCTAATTCTTGCGCCATCAATTTATGCTTCTGTTGGTTTTCTTCTTCCTGCAATGATTTAAGCATTTCTGCGACTGTCATGGTCAACAACCATTTGGGAACCTGGGGCTTGTTTGCAAGCACCACTTTTCTTCTCATGGTCACCCCAAGCCTCATGTCTTGCAGCAAGGGCGCATGTCTACTTCCTTCCAAAGCGGAAGTTAATTCATCCCGTGCGTAATCCAGCAATTCATCATCCTCTGATTTCAGCAGGAAACTTTTTAGCTTCTGGCTGATCATGGCGACTGGGCAGCTATGTTCTAGCTTTGCGGATGTTTGCAGACCTCGGAATAATGCTGGTATGGATTCTGAGCCAAGCTTCAAAAAATCGTTTTTCGCCTTCAAACCTTCGGCCCCTGGCAATTGGCCTAGATCATATTTGATGAACTGATTGACGATTTTATCATAGCGGGCCTCTTCTGCATCGCTAAGCAGGGGAAGGCTTGGTGCAAGGGGGTGGGGCTCTCTTTTGGCTTGAATCGGCCCTGTTTGCCCCAATATCAGCAGTATTAACAGGAAATA
Source organism: uncultured Planctomycetaceae bacterium (assembly GCA_903960945.1). GTDB lineage: Bacteria > Planctomycetota > Planctomycetia > Gemmatales > Gemmataceae > UBA969. The sequence goes on along the minus strand of CAJCCR010000387.1, from coordinate 2,744 downwards.
TAACATCTTTTTTACCTGATCTTTGAGTTCTTAGCATCAATATCCGGTTTATTTATGACGCTGCCTACACAAATCTCTCTTTCATACTTACCATTGTTTCCTTGACTGCATCCCGACTTACCCCATAAATTGGAGGTACGCAATCTGTCAAGGAAGCTCGGCTGCGTTGGAATTGATCTTACACTAACCCGTAGCTTCCTGAACATGCATCGTGAAATCTCTCAATCGGACAAGGCTTTTCAAAGTGAAAGTAGAACTTCACTCTACCTCCTTACAATTATACTTGGCTTCCTAATCGGGTGGGATATTCTTCCGTGGGTTTCATCCCGCATCGAACTATGGACGGGTTTAGCCATCCCTTCTTTTCCCAATGAGGTTCGTGGTTTTCGTATCGCCCTTATTGCTGCAATCCTTGGTGGGGCTCGGGTGCTTTATGGCTCGCTCGATTCTCTTCTTCAGGGAAAAATGGGTGCAGACCTTGCACTCGCTATCGCTTGCATTGCTGCGATTCTAATTAGGGAACCCCTCGTTGCTGCAGAAGTTGTATTCATTGGCCTTGTTGGTGAATGCTTGGAAGGAATTACTTTTGATCGCACTCAAAAAGCGCTGCGTGGGATGCTTGAACTTTTTCCGCGCAGATGCTGGCGGCTCGATGCCTCGGGTAATGAAGAACGGGTTCTTGTCGAAGATCTTAAAGTTGGCGATACCGTCAGAGTTAAACCGGGCGCTCGCATTCCTGCGGATGGTCTTATCCTTGATGGCACCTCCGAAGTCAACACCGCTGCCCTTACAGGTGAAAGTATTCCCCATCTGAAAACTTCGGGTGATACCATTCTTGCAGGCTGCTTGAATGGCTTGGGCGCACTCACCTTCACGGTTCTTAAAGTTGGAAATGATACCGCCGCTGGCAGGGTTTTCGACCTTACCGTAAAAGCCCTAGCCTCGAAAAATAAACTCGAGCGAACTGCTGATCGACTTGCACGATGGTTCCTTCCTGTTGTTCTTAGCCTCGCTGCAATCACCTTTCTTGCGTTCTTAATTGTGAGCCAGTTGGGTTGGTTTCGTAATCCCGAACTTCCCAAGCCTGGCTTTTATACCGCTCTTCGTGCAGCACTTTATCCTGCTCTTTCCATCCTTGTTGTTGCATGCCCCTGCGCGCTTATCCTTGCTACTCCTGCAGCAATGATTGCAGCAATGGGCAGGCTTGCAGGCACGGGAATTTTAATCAAAGGCGGAAACTCTCTCGAACAACTTGCACAAATTAATGCATTCGCTTTTGATAAAACCGGCACCCTTACCGAGGGCAGATTAGAGCTCGGGCAAACTTGGTTTGCAGAGGATGGCTTTAATTCGGATGAGGCACTTCGCCTAGTTGCAAGTGTTGAGCAATCCAGTGAACATCCCTTAGCAAAGCTTCTGGTGCACTCTGCAAAAACTAAAGGGCTAACTCTTTCGCAAGCTATTGATTTTAAAGCACTTCCCGGATTTGGGGTCGAAGCTTTTATTGATGGTAAAAACATTCTTGTTGGTACTCCAAGGCTTTTTCTTGAGCGTGGTATTACCATCCCTGATCCAGTAGATGATGCAATCAAGAGTTTTGAAACTACAGGCCAGACCGTGATGGTGGCGTGTATCGATGGAAAAGTTCAAGCGTTGTTTGGGGCCCGTGATCGCATTCGCCCAGAAGCTGTAGGCGTTATTTCCAAACTGCGCGAAATGGGAATCGAGCGCATCGCCCTTCTCTCTGGCGATCGACCTATCGTTGCGGATCAAGTTGCAAAATATCTAGGAATTGATGAATGTCATGGCGGATTGCTTCCTGCAGATAAAGAGAGAATTATCGCAGAGATGTCTTCAACGCATCGGGTTGCAATGGTGGGCGATGGTATTAACGATGCTCCAGCCTTGGCGCGTTCTAATGTGGGCCTTGCAGTTGGTGGTCCTTCTGGGATCGAGGTCGTTGCAGAATCTGGCGATGTGGTTCTTTTAGGCGATCCGCTTCGCTCTCTTCCTTTGTTGATAGGGCTTTCTCGGGCAACTTTGCAAACCATTAACCAGAACATTCTTTACTTCGCTTTTGGTGTGAACATTGTTGGGATTGTCATCACAGGCTGGCTTTGGCCTTTGTTTGCCCCTACCGATTGGATGGAACAATCACCACTATTTGCAGTGGTTTATCATCAATTCGGCTCTTTCGCGGTGCTGCTAAACTCGATGAGGCTTTTATGGTTTCAACGAGAATCCAATCTTTCAGCTTCTAATTCGTTGGCGAAGTTCACCGATAAAGTTGGCGCATTTTTTGATCGTCTGCTCGATATCGATGAGCATTTCGACTTCATCTTCCACAACTGGCAAAAAGTTCTTACAGGCACCCTTGCAGCATTGCTTTTGATTTGGGTTTCTTTTGGGTTGACGCAAATCCAATCCAATGAAATCGGGTTGGTGCAACGAATGGGCCGCCTCTTGGATGATCAGTTAGAACCTGGCTTGCATTGGCGTTTACCCATCCCATTCGAAAAAGTCACACGCATTCAACCTTCCAAAGTACGCACACTCGAAATTGGGTTCCGCACACTTTCCAACGGTAAGGTTACAGCAGAGTCGGGTGCATGGAACAGCAGGCATGAAAGCGAAGGTTTTTACAGAGTCCCTGAAGAATCCGTCATGATCACAGGCGATGGCAACCTCATGGAAATCCAGGGCAGCATCCGTTTTGCAATCACCGATCCGCGCAAGTTCCTTAT
>CAJCCR010000386.1 GCA_903960945.1 uncultured Planctomycetaceae bacterium | reverse complement strand
TGATTACTTGCAGCATAGATAAGGGGACTATTGGGTGCGGATTTCCAAACCTCGAACTCTGTACGAGTCCATAATTGGATAAAAGATCGGGTCATGGGCGAAATGACTCCAGCTAATTTTAAGTGAATTAAGGGATCGGAATAAACTGAACCGCATCGGCCACAACATGGCCATTAGTATTGGTGTTGGTGATAAGAACAGTTGCAGCAGCATCTTTTTTGAACTCAAATTTGCCAAGGGAGACAAAGCCAACCTTGTTAACTTTACGCTGGTCTACCAAAACAGTTTTAGAACCTGAAGCATGTTCAATGGTTATAGGCACATTGTTTGCCCGATTTCCATTAGAAGTAAAATAAAAACGCACTTCATAAGTTCCATCTGCGGGAAGCTTTGCTTGGAAGGAAACAGATTTGGATCCATGCCCCTCATTGCCATCATGGATGTAGCCATTGCCTACAAAACCACTGATGGTGGAACTTTCACCCCAAGAACCTTTTTTAGTAGCTTGGATATCATCAATGACAACACCAGCCATTTTTTTAGGATCTAAAGCAGGAAGGCTGGGAACGGCATCTTTAGATTCAAGCACCTGTTTATCTTCCAACAATTTGGTTTTGAGTTTTTCGTAGGGAAGATCCTGTACATCCACTTTTGCATCAATGGCTAAGCATGCAGCGGTTGCAGCAGACTGACCTAGGATAAAGAAGACAGGTTCCATGCGAATGCTGCCATAGGCCATGTGAGAGCAGGAAATGCAAACAGGAACGAGCAGATTAGTTGCGTGTTCCTTTTTTGGGGTGATGGATTTGTAACTAATTTTGTAAGGGCCACCCGGGCTGACTTGGATATCGCCTTCGTTTTGCACTTTGCCATCTGGGGTGACATAGCGCATGCAGTTATGGGAATCCATGTTATAGGAACCCATGCCTATGGATTCTGGGGTTGCGCGAAGTTTTCTGCAATCGAGTTCGGTCATGACATATTCGCCAATCATACGCCTAGCTTCACGCACATAAATTTGATGAGGCCAGTTGTTGGAATCGATGAATTCATCTTTAGCGAGTCCCCATTTTTTCATTTCATCACGAACTTTTGCAGGAACGCGCGGGTGATTACAGATGCTCCACATCAGGCCTTTTTGATATTGTTCATGATCCGCGATGATTTTTTCGCGCTCTTTATAGGAGGCTTCGGGGTATTTGTAATTTGCACCAATATAGTCGGTGCTGACTGCGAAATTATTATTGGTATCGGTTTTGCCGTTGGGCATCATGAGGATACTAGTAGGAATTCGAAGATCTCCCGCTTCGAAGTTACGGAACAAAAGTTCGAAGTCTTTTTCGTTATAATTCTCGGGTTTGGGGAAGGGCACCCGGTTTTCAGGAATCAAACTCATGCACATACGAAAGCAATAGGCCTGAAGTCTATGATCCTCAGAACCATCTTCTGGATGCGGACCAGCTTCGATCCCAGAAAGCAAGCCACTTTTTGGGTCGCCCGGGATTACATAGGGATCTACCTTAGCGGTAAAACGATGGCCATGATTGTTTTTTTGTTTCTGAATGCCATTAAGAGTTTCGTTATATTTTGCATTAGCTTCCCGACCCACATGGAAGGGGATGCCTGCAGCAGCGAGAAGATCGCCTTCGTAGGTGGCATCGAGAAACATTTTGCCTGCAAAGGTTTTGCCTGATTCCATTTTGATGGATTGGATTGCCGTGCCTTTTTTTACAACAGCAGTAGGGTTGGTTCGATCAAGTCTTTCATTTAGAACTAAATTGATTTTATGTTCATCAAGCATTTCGTGAAGGACTTTATGGGCAACCTTCGGTTCGAAAGCCCAGATGGCATCTTCATCTTTGCGATACCCTTTGAAGGAATCACGCTTTTCGAGGTTCCAGCTTTCTGGTTTATCGTAATGTTTGCGAAGTCGTTGATAAAATTCGCGGGAGATGCCGCCGATGACTTCTTTGCTGCCTGTATCTGTAGCGCCCAAACCACCCGTGGTTAAGCCTCCCAAATACTTGGAAGGTTCGATGATGATCGATGATTTTCCCATGCGTGCAGCTTGGATAGCAGCACTAATGCCTGCGGAGGTGCCACCATAGATAACTACATCGACCGGTTCATCTGCAGCAAATACTGGATGACTTAACAGACAAGGAACAATCAAGGAGAGCAATATATTTCGCATAGAACCGCCTTGATTAAACGATAAGGATATTAGGATGCTTTGGCTTTCAACAAGTCGCGGATCTCGATGAGGAGTTCTTCTTGTTTAGTCAGCGTAACTACTGGCTCTTCTTTTTTAACATTCATCATCCATCCAAGAAACTTTACGATGAAGAAGAACATAGCAGCGGCAACGATGAGGAAGTTGACGACTTCACCCAGAAATACACCGTATGGAATTTCAACGCCATTGAAAACAAAAGTCCAACCTGCGTAACCTTTTTCTGCCGGGGTGAACAAACTGATAAAAGGCATAAGAATGTTTTTCACCAAGGCATCAACCACTTTGCCGAATGCGCCCCCGATGACCACGCCAATAGCGACATTGATAAAGTTACCTTTGAATGCAAAATCGCGAAACTCATCCATCAGAGATAAAACTTTGGTAGTAGGAACAATGGAAATTACTTTTTGAAACGGATCCATGACACACAACCTTTCATAGGGTTAAAAAATGAGTTTAAGCGAGAATGTTTTCGATCACATGCCCGTGAACATCGGTCAATCTGCGATCGATTCCATTATTCCTAACATTAAGCAAAGTATGATCGATACCAAGCAAATGCAAAATAGTTGCATGGATATCATATACCTGAGTAGGATTTTTTCTATCCTGGGGTTTGTATCCAAAATCATCACTAGGGCCATAAGATACACCACCCTTTATACCGCCGCCTGCAAGCCAGTTGGTGAAGCAATAAGGATTATGATCGCGGCCTTTGCCCCCTTGAGAAGAAGGCATTCTGCCAAATTCTGTGGTCCAAAGAATGATAGTATCATCAAGAAGGCCACGCTGTTTTAGATCTAAGATAAGTGCAGCAGAGCCCCTAGCCATGCCCATTGCAAGTGGGCCATGATCGCGTTCGATATCTTCATGGCTATCCCAATTGCGCCTCGGGAAACC
>CAJCCR010000385.1 GCA_903960945.1 uncultured Planctomycetaceae bacterium | reverse complement strand
GGGAATCCAGAGAAACAAGCTGCTAAGCATGGATCCCCGCATTCGCGAGGATGACCAAAGCGCAGAGCTAGTTCGACCCTTCGACAAGCTCAGGGACCGGGGAACGAAAGTGCAAAGTCCAAAGGTGCAAATGGAGTAGTTGCAGTGGGGCTTCCCCATGGCAACTGCTCTATCTTCAAACACACCCACATCAATAAACGGGAAGTAAACGGAAGGAAAGTAAAGAATGGATCCCCGCATTCGCGAGGATGACTAAAGCGCGGTGCGAGGGCCAACCCCGGGCTAGCGAAGCGAAGGGCCCTCTTCCAGCGGAAGAGGGTTGGGTGATGGAGAAGAAAAGAGAAAAAGAAAAAGAAAAAAGAAAAAGAAAAGAGTAAAAGCTTATAACTTCAACTTCTGTTCATTCAATTAACAGGGGGTCTGGGGTTGCGAGGAATAATTTCTGAGACTTATCAAATCTTGGGAGTAGTTGTTCGTTTAATTTTTCATCACGTCTGCGCAATCGGGGTCGGATAGCTTTTGCGAGGTGTTGCCTTTCTGCTGCGCGCAAGTTTGCCAGGTTGGTTTCTTTGGTTAAGAAAGCTAGGGGTATTCCGAAGGCGTTTGCGATATCATCCCGGGTTGCTGCTGCTTCTAAAAGGGAACTCGGGTCTCCTAGTCTGGGTGATAGGGGTTGAACTTTCATGCCGCCATCTGCGACGAGTATTTTTCCGTTGCCTTGATTGCGGAAGCGTGCGTTCCAGATTGCTTCAAGCCGGTCGCGTTCGTTTTCATGCATTGGCTCTTCGGGTGAAAGAATCACGCCGGGCAGAGCATGGTTTTCGTAAATCGATTTTTTGGTGCTAAGCAGTAAGGCTTGGAGGGATGCGGATTCTTTGCAGGCACGTAAGGGTGAAAGGCCTGCGCCGTAGGGATCTCGAGGGTCTGGATATCTGAAGTGAATGATTCTGTTGGGGTGGATTTTCTCGATGTTGCCTCCGCGCCTGATTTCGTACCAATCCACAGGCTTGATGGAATCGCGTTCGCGCATTGGCTTAACTAAATGCGCAGGCAAGGGCCAGATTGCATTGGGTAGGCCGGTTTCGATAGCTTCATCGATCAGCCAATAGGCAGAGCCAAACAATTCTTGATCGAAGGTGGTTAGCTCCCAAAGATCATGGGCGTTGTGTACTGGGTTTACTTGTTTGAAGAGTTCGAGTAGTGGGTGTTCAAAAACTTCGGTGCTGCCTGGGCCTTTGTTATCCTTTTTGTAAAGCTTGGGTGGGTGAAAAGCGCAAACTGATGCGTTCATACTTGCGCAGGAATAGACAGTGCCATGCACTTCCTCTGCAAGTTCCAGGTCGGTAGCCCTTCTGGAAGAAGTATTGCGGGAAGCGGGCAGGGGGAAGTTCCAGTTCTTTTGCTGGGGCGTGTAAAGCGATTTTGCAAGCCCTGTTGCAATTCTAGTGAATAGGTTGCTTAGTAAGGTGCGCATTAGTGAATCCTCCTCCAGGTTTCGGGGGTTTTGGTCTTGGGGAATAAAGGTGATGGTTGGTTTGTTAGAACATTGCGATCAAGCGATGCGATCAGATACCGCAGTGCAGCAAGGGCATGGTTGTTGGCATCGAGGGGTTTTTCGCCACCTGCTTCGGGATAGCGGTATAGCTTTGCTTCGCGAACGAGATTAGGGCATTGGGAAGCGATGACTTTCAATTTTCCCATATTGATTCGGGAAGAAACCGCAGCGATCCCAGTTCTTAGTGCGTTTTCTCCTTTACGAACCACCAGTCCCAACTTATTAAGGGATGCGATATCGCCCGGGTTTGCAGGGTCTGCCCACCAAGTCACATTCCTAGGAAGCAAGGGCGCAATCTCGGTTATGGTTGCATGCGTTACATAATGTTCATGCGTGATGATCAGGGTTTGTTGCTCATCCACGAATCCCCAAAGCGCTGCAAACGGGTTATGCCACCCGAAATCTATCCCGCCCACATGGCTTGCTGCTTTGCTTCTACTCTCATTAATAAAGGTAGATTCAAAGTTTGCAAACACCTGCCCCTCTTTATTAGAGAAGATGCAAAGGTATTCCTGATCGACCCAGTCAGGCCCCATAGCTTGAATTTCCTGCTGGATAAACTCTGGTGGAATCCGCGGGCAACTATCCCACGGTATAGAAATGCGATGCCAATCTTCCTGTCCGACCCAGGCATCATGAAACCAGCCCCGCTTTCCATATGGCGTAGAAAGCGCAGCCAACTTCCCGCCACTCACCGCAAGCATTGGCCGAACCGATCTGTACAGTTCATCCGGAATCCGCGCAGCTTCATCCAGTACCAATAGCGATACGCCACCAAACGATCTGATAAATTGCTCTTTGCCAGGCAGCGAAAGAATACGCGAGCCATTCTTTAACTCCAACTGCGCCCTAGTCTGATGATTCGCACCCAAAAAACCTTTGAAGTACGAATAACCCTCTAATACCTTGCGGAAGATTTCATTACTCTGCCTAAGCGAAGGCGATAGCAACAACACCAAGGAATTAGGATGAAACAACGCGGTATGAAGCGCAAGCGCCCCAACCGTGGTCGATTTACCCACCTGCCTAGAACAGTTAAGAAGCGAAAACCTCGGCGTATCAAGCAAGAACCGCTGCTGCCAAGGGTCTGCAGTTAAGCCCTGCACCCGGAAAAGATGCGAAGGATCAAGCGCACATGCTAACAGCGTTTGCGGGTTCATTCATCAAGGGTATTACCCCCGGGTGTGTTGGGTGCAGATGGGTTTAAGACTACTTTTGTTTTTTTCTTTCTTCTTTCTTTTCTCTCTTTTTTCATTTTTCATTTTTTCTCCCTACTCCCAACCCTCTTCCCGCTGGGAAGAGGGCCCTTCGCTTCGCTAGCCCGGGGCCAGCCTTCACCATTCGCCTTCGTCATCCTCGCGAATGCGGGGATCCATGCTTGGTTTTCCTTCTATGCTTTTCCGTGTCATTCCGTGGCTAATACTTCTTCTTTTACTTTCTGTTTATTGATGTGGGCGTGTTTGAAGACAGAGCGGTTGCGATGGGGAAGCCCCACTGCAACCGCTCCATTTGCACCTTTAGACTTTGGATTATGCGCTTTCGTTACTCGGTCCCTGAGCTTGTCGAAGGGTAGGCCCTCGCCCCGCGCTTTTGTCATCCTCGCGAATGCGGGGATAACCGGAAAATGAATGCGGCTCTTAAGCCCCGATGGGGCGAAATCAGATAGCCCGGGGTGGAAGCGGAGCGCAACCCCGGGTAATCATCCCCCATCAAACAAGCCCTGAAAGGGCGCAATGGTCGGTTAACAAAACCTTTCGCCCTTTCAGGGCTTGGCTTTTTTTGGCAAACTACCCAGGGCGTTGCCCTGGGCTATCTCATTTAGCCCTTTCAGGGCAATTATTGAATGGTCTCTGTTAACCACGCATTTACATCACGCCATTCGTAACTATAAAAGCATTCTCACCGCGAAGACGCAAAGAGCGCAAAGGAAGAAAAGAAATCCAGCCTTTTCTGCTGCTTCTTTGCGTACTTGGCGTCTTCGCGGTAAAGATTCTTTGCTTCCGCCTATTTCCGTGTTTTTCCGTGTTCGTCCGTGTCTAATGTGTTTCTTCTTCTGCTTCTATCTTTTTCCGTGTCTCTGCTTCTGCCTATTTCCGTGTTTTTCCGTGTTCGTCTGTGGCTAATTCTTCTGCTTTGTCAACCGTCGCTTACGCTTCCGGCTCTGATTTCCGTGTTCGTCCGTGGCTAATGCTTATGATTTTGCCTTTTCTCATATCATTCCGTGGCTAATGCTTCTTATTTCGTGGTTTTTAAACCTTGCAGCTCTCAAATAGCCTAAACACTAGAACCCAAGTAATTGCCTTGCCCGGGCGCTTTTAATAATCACCCACCATTAATACTTGCCAACACGCTGCCGATACCTAAATAGCGCCCAGGGAAATTGTTTTCAGGAGACCTCACTTGTCCTTCACCAAAACAACCTTATTTCAATCCTTAATAACCGCCACATTCAAAACAAAGAACCCCATGAAATGCAACCCATGGGCTTTTAAAGATATCCCCCTTACAGCACTGATTTTTGTCAGCTGCAATTTAATTTGCAACTCACAGCACTTAAATAACCTAAATTACCAAATTTATTTTTAAAATATTTATACCCCCTAAAGTACCAATTATTGTGTAGTGCAATAATAGGTAGTTGACTTTAAATTAACTATGGAGTTTTGCAATAATACACTTGTTTAATAGCTAATTTACTAATACAGAGACTACTAAAATACTTAATGTAAAGGTGGGGCGTTTAGTTGTTTTAAGAACAACAAGACTTATCTGCAATATAAGAAGAATCGGAATATTCCGTAAGTTTATCCTTGCGTGCCGGTTCTTCTGCCCTTAGAAATACACGGAGTTGATTTTCGTAGTTTCTTTATCTTAATCTCGGCCAGAGTGTTTCTGGTTAGATGGTGAGCGGCAGGGATAGGGTTGGCCGCGCTGGATACTTCTGTGAAGTCCCCAGAGTGTTTGCAAGAATGCAAGCCTTTTCCGAGTTGATGAAGAGATGTGTTTGGAAGGTTTTTTTAACAAAGAGGGTTTTATACTATGTCGAATTTCTTTAGAAGTTTATTTGGTGCCAAGAAGGCTGCCAAGATTGTTCAAGTCGCGAAAAGCAAGATGCAGACAAGAAAGCTCGAACTCATCGGCCTCGAAGAAAGAATCACTCCTGCTGTTGTTTCAAACGCAGCGGGGATTTTAACTGTTACTTTAGGTGTTGCTGAAAGCATAACAAATTTAAATGCTTCTTATGTAGGCGCTAACCTAGTCATTAACACCGTTGGCGCAACCTCGGCTACTGTTGTTACGGGTGTAACTTATTCAAATGCTGGTGCTACTATTACCGTAGATCCTACGTTTAATGGTGGTAATGGAATTTTAGGCCTTGCAGTTGCTGGAAATACAGGAACTGAAAATGTTACTATTGGCGGAGCTGTTGATCTTTCAGGATCAGCAACAGTAGGTAGCTTCAATGTTGCCTCAAGCGTAGAAACCCTTGCCGTTAATGCTGCAGTTACCGCTAAAGGCACAGTAGCTGCTACTTCTGGTGTAACCTTGGCAGCTACTACAGCAATTAACATTGGAGCTGCTGGCGATATCGTTACCACCGCTGGTAATGTTGCAATCACCGGTGTTATTCAAACCGCTGGCGATGTCACCACAACTTCCGGCGCAATTGGCTATACCGGCGCTGTTACTCTTTCTGGCAATGTTGCAACTACCAGCACCCTGGCTGGAGCTGATTTGTCTTTTTCATCATCACTTACCCTTTCCACTTTTAACTTTACTGCAAGCCAAGGTTTGGGTAAAGCATCAGTAACAGGCGCTATCACTGGTACAGGCAATCTTTCAATTACTAGCACAAATGCAACAGTATCTCCAACTGGTTCCGCTATAAGCTTGGCAGCCGTTTCCGCAGGTGCAGTTAGCCTGACTGGCGCTGGCGATGTCAGCGTTTCCGGTGTTGTTAGTGCAACCAGTGTTAACGCCAAGTCCACTGCTGGCGATGTTGTTTTCGGTAACACCGTGGGCACTTCTGCAGTTGGCGGTTTCGTTTCTGAAGCCACCCTTGCAACCAAGGCTACCAAGATTGGTGCTGCTGTTAATGTTGGCGCTGGTGCTAATGCAACAGTTACTGGGAATTTGGTATCTAATACCAGTAGCGCAAGTGTTGGAATTAATACAACTTCTGGTGCAATTTTAGTTACTGGCAAAGTTGATGCTAGTATTGCAGCAAATAGTTTAGGACTTGCTACAACCTCTGGTGGTAATATTACTGTATCCGGCGCTATTGGTTCTTCAGCAACAGCTATGGGTAATTTGATTTTAGACACCTCGGGTACTATTCTTTTAAGCAGCACCGTTATTGCTGCAGATATTTTAGTAGGTACAAATGTTGTACCATCTACTTCTTCAGTAACTTTTGCTGATGCTGTAAAATCTACTGGTGTTAATGGACTTGGTGTTGCTACCGCTGGTAATGGCACTATCTCTTTTGCAAAAACCATTGAACTTACAAATGCTGCTGCAGATATTGGTCTTTCATCAGCAAACGGTAACATCACCGTTACCGGTGTTATCACTGGCAAAGACAATGTGAATATTACCACTTCTGGCAGTGGTGCAATCACTCTTAGTGCAGCAATCAGCAATGATTCTGTTGGTGGTGATATCATTATTCAAAGCGGAACTGGAAATGTTGTAACTTCTGGTGCAATTTCTACCTCCGGTGCTACTGCTGTTATCAGCATTGATACTGCAACCTCTGGAAATGTAACCGTTAATGGCAATGTTTCCACCTCTGGCGGTGGCGATATTTTCCTCGGTGCAGATAGCGTAACCGTAGCAAGCGGTACGGGTAATTTGACCATCAATGGCACTGTTACCACCACTGGTACAGCCGCTGGTGATATTGTCTTCGGGATTGCTGGCGGTACCGGTACAGTGAACAAAGCTGTTACCGCAGGTGCAACCGGCGATGTTTATTTCATTAACAATTTGGCGACCGATGCATACACCATTGTAAGTGGCGCTAATATCTCTGCTGGTAATGCTGTTATCGACGCTTTCACTAGTGGTGGTGCCGCTGGTATCATCAACCTGGGTGCTAATATCACCGCACTTAACGATACTGGTGCTGTATTGACTTTCCGAGGTATCGCTTTGGATAATTCCATCAACCTGACTGGTGCAGTGTCCATGAAGGCTGCTGGTACTAGTGGTGATATCAACTTGGCCAATGTTAATGGTGCCCAAAACCTGACGTTGGAAGCTACAGATCAGATCGTCTTTAACACCGGAGCAGGTATCACTGGTGTTGGCGCAACCACTGCCTTGAACACAGTTACTGTGACCAACTCGGCTGGTGTAACTGTTTCTGGTAACTTCAACGCTAGCGTAGTGTTGACCGATACCACAGGCGCTGTTGCTTTCAATGGTACTAATACCACCATCAGCAAACTAACTACTTTTGTAAAGGGTTATTCTGTTGCGTTTGGTAATAACTCTACTGATACCACGGTTCTTTCTGGCGCACCTGTGTTCTTGAATACTGGCGGTGTAAATTTTGGTGGTACCACATCGCTGATCACTGGCGCTACCATCACTGGTAATGCAACCAGCACGGTTGACCTTATTGGCACCATTGTTTCAGGCGGAGCCTTCAACATCGGGGCTGCTGGAAATACTGGCGTTGTATCCATTGCTGATGGCACCCAGTTGATCCTTAACTCTGCGGTTGCTAGTACCATTGCAAACCCTATCGTCATTAATGGTGGTAGTGCTGGGACTCTTAGTTTGTTAGGTACCGGTACTTTGACCCTGTCAGCAGATTCACTTACTGGCACAACTGGTGATAGCATCAGCGTAATCAACGGTACCTTGAATGTTACCGGTAAGATTGCTAATGCTACTACCGCAACCAGCGGCACCATTACCGGTGCTGGTGGTACTATCGGTAATCTTAGCGTTAACACGGGCACTGTTGCCCCTGGTGGCACTTTGAAAACCGGTGCTGTTAGCTTGAATGCTGCTACCAACTACAAAGCTGCTGTGTTGACCGCAACCACTGCTTCTAACTTGGAAACTGCTTCTTCTATCAACCTTGGTAGTGCAACTCTTTCCTTGTCTAGCGTGGCTGCTGGCCTTGCTGTTAATAACACCTTTACCATTATTAACAACACGGCTACTTCCGGTTTGGTAACCGGAACGTTTGCTAACCAACCTGAAGGTTCAAGCATTTCCGCTAAGGATACTGCTGGTAACACCGTTGCCTTCACCGTCAGCTACATTGGTGGCACTAACGCCAATGATGTTACTTTGAAGGTTACAAGCATAACCCCTTCCACACCAACCCCAACGGCTCCTGCGCAACCTATGGTTGCTGGGCAGCCCGCGTTGAACAAGTTCACCGCAGTTGGTGCTGATGCTGGCGGCGGCCCACTTGTTACCATCACCTTCCAGAATGGTACCTTTGTTTCCTTCTTCGCTTATGCATCTACCTTCACGGGTGGTGTACGCGTCGCCCTCGGCGATGTTAACGGCGATGGATCCACAGATGTTATCACCGGCGCAGGCCCTGGTGGTGGCCCTCAGGTTAATGTTTACAATGTAAACAATGCAACCGGAGCGGTTTCCCTTCAGAAGAGCTTCTTCGCCTTCAACGCACCTTCCTTCACCGGTGGTGTATATGTTGCAGCAGGCAATACCAATGCTGACGCCTTTGCTGATGTCATCGTTGGCGCTGGCGCAACTGGCGGCTCACGCGTTCAGGTTTATGCTGGTAGCGCAACTGGCGTAGTAACTACTTCTACCCTCAACGACTTCTTCGCCTACTCCCCCGCCTTCACCGGTGGTGTTGTAGTGGCCGCTGGCCAGAGGGATGCTGTTGCAGGTGACGAAGTTATCACTGCTCCTGCAAGCAACGGTGGTTACAACATCAAGTCGTTCAATGTAAATGGAAAAGGCAACAGCCCAACGGTTGTTGACAACTTCTTTGCATTCAACAACACCACCTCAGTAGGTGGCCTTAGCTTGGCTGTTGGTCTCCTCAATTCGGGCAGTATCTCTGACCTGATTGTTGGCACCAGCAACGGTGGCTACGGTGTGATTGTTGATTCCGCAACCTCAGGTATCCTTGGTGTGCCTTTCGCAGGCTTCACCGGAGCTATCCGTGCAGGTGTTGCAGAAGATGCCACAGGACAGGACTTCGCAGTAGCCTTGGCAGGCCCAACTGGTGCTCCTCGCGTCTCGGTATTCAGCGTTGGCGCAACCAGCCTGACCCAGACCGACAGCTTGTTCGTCATGAACACTGGCTTCACCGGCGGCTTGTTTGGTACCCCATCCTTGCCAGAGACCATTGTTGTTGTCTAAGGTGTTTGAAATGCGATCTCCGGGATTCGCCCATCCCGGGGATTTGCAATTGCGCTAAACTCAGCTTAATGCTGAACCCTTTGTTGAAAATCTTAAGCCAGCCTGGCCCAACCCTCCAGGCTGGTTTTTTTATTGGTATGTGGGGAAAAGAATTAGCCACGGAAAAGAAGAAGAAGAAAAGACATTTTAGCCACGGAAAAGAAGAAGAAGAAGAAAAGACATTTTAGCCACGGACGAACACGGAAAAACACGGAAATAAGAGCCGGAAGCGTAAGCGACGGTTGGCGAATGCCACTGCCCGTCATTCCCGCGTAGGCGGGAATCCAGAGAAACAAGCTGCAAAGAATGGATCCCCGCATTCGCGAGGATGACAAAAGCGGGGCGGGGCGCCCTTCGGTAAGCTCAGGGCCCGGGTTACGGAGGCTCTCGCCCGTCATTCCCGCGTAGGCGGGAATCCAGAGAAACAAGCTGCAAAGAATGGATCCCCGCATTCGCGAGGATGACGAAAGCGGGGCGGGGGGCCCTTCGGCAAGCTCAGGGCCCGGGTTTTTTATGGTCAGTGAGCCTGTCGAACTGCCGGGGATTTTTAATAACCACATATCATGATGTTTCGAACACACCTAATTTTCCCGGATGCATCTTGGGGTGCAACATCTTCCAGGGGTTGGAAAAGATCCAGACCCAGCCACGATCTGGAATATCAACCGGATAATCTTCTTTAGCAAAATCGAATTCTTCCAGAGAAATGCAATCTTCTAGATCTGCTTTGCCGATGAATGCGCTCATGGGCAGATCTTCGACTGTTGCGATGTTCCATTCTTTGAGATGATTGCGGGCCCAATCGTTTGAGCATAGATTTCGTAATTCCTGCAATGGGCAGCGGGCTGCATGAATGAGTATTTCGCCCCGATGGCCGGTACGCCAAGAACGCACAGCAAAGGATAAGGTGCCCATGATCAAGGCTTGCGCCAAGGGTTGCTTGAAAGAAATCGCCTTCATGATGTTGCCTTCTGGTTTGGGGAGATGAAAAGTAAGCAGAAGAATTAGCCACGGAAAAAGACAGAAGCAAAAGCAGAAGAATTAGCCACGGACGAACACGGAAAAACACGGAAAAGAAGGAAGAAGAAAAGAACTTTTACCGCGAAGACGCAAAGAAAGAAAAGCAATCAAAGAGGCGGGGCGCCCTTCGGCAAGCTCAGGGCCCGGGTTAAGGAGGCTCTCGCCCGTCATTCCCGCGTATGCGGGAATCCAGAGAAACAAGCTGCAAAGAATGGATCCCCGCATACGCGAGGATGACGAAAACGCATAATCCAAACTCTAAAGGTTCACATAGAGTGGTTGCAGTGGGGCTTCCCCATCGCAACCGCTCTGTCTTTAAGAATGGATCCCCGCATACGCGAGGATGACGTGATACCCGGGCTAGCGAAGCGAAGGGCCCTCTTCCCAGCGGGAAGAGGGTTGGGAGTAGGGAGAAAAAACACATCAATGCTGAAAAGATAGGATTCTTAACCCCTTTTACTTTCGTTCTTCCAATTTCTTAAGTAGTCGATCAAGTAGGGAATCAAGATCGGGCGCATCTTTTTTTGCAGGCACCAAGGTTTTCAAGAATGCTGCGATCAGCCCGAGTATGGGTAGCGAAAATCTTCCTGCGATCAGCGACAGTAGTGCGATTGCGAATACCAGCCAGTTGCCTGCCCAGTCGGGTAGTTGCAATGGATTTAGCTTTCTAAGATCAACATCTTTGCTGGGGTCGTAATTGGGGTCTGCTTTTCGTAGCGCATTGGCAAGCCCTTCTGGCCCATCGATATAATTTGCTTGCGAATGTAAAACTCGCCCTGAGCCTTTTGCGTTTGGCGCTTCCTGCACAATAATCCTTGGCGAGCCAGAAACATCAAACCCAACATTCTTCACTGCCCAATCTTCGGGCAAGTAGCTTTGCAATAAATATTTCCCTTTATAAGGGAGCAGGGAAGGATGGTTTGAAAGATCGTTTTGCACCATGGCGCAAGCTTCTTTGGTTCCTATGAGGGTAATTCTTCCCAAGTTAGAATCATCGGGAAGCACCGCAGCGTTGCCTAGGATTTTACAGGCTTGCTTGTTGGTAAGAGCTAAGCCGTTTAGCCAATAGCGTTCTGCATGGTCGAGTTTTTCTTGTTCGATACCAAAGTTTTCGAGTTTGGAATCTAGAGAATGTTCTTCTTGATTAACTGGGTTTTGAAGCGAATAGGTAATGGGTTGAACGGGGATGGGTGGTGGTGGCGGATTGAGAAGGAAGACAGCCCAGCCGCCATTGCCCAAAGTCCAGCGTCTTTCAAATTCAGCGGGCTTCATCCATTCGTATTTATCTTCGCCCGGGAAATTATTATCGAGGATGCAGGCCCAGCGATCAGAGAAGTGAACGAGGTTGACCATATGGGCGATGCGATTGCCATAGCGAGGGCTGAAGCCATAGGTGACTGCGGGCATTCTGCCTGTATGCAGTGCGAGCTTAAGGAGGGAAGAATCAGCGCCCGTGTATTGGAGGTAGGCGGTATTAGGGCAGTATCGAGCCATCATGCGATCGAGTTTTTCGGGGTAGCCGCCGCCTGGTTCTTTGCGCATTTTCTGTTGGAACCCGCGCAGGGATTCTTCATTCTGCCAGCGTGCGCAATGTTCGACAGAGGTAAAAACGCAAAGTCCTGCGCCATCAGATCCGCCGGTATTCTTTAGGTGTTCAAGTGCGGGAAGATCGCATACCAAGGCTTCAACGCCATCGGGAGAGGTTCTGCCACCAATTTGGGAATCTGCAAAAAAGCCAGAGAGGTTGAGCAATAACAAGAAGAGTAGATTCATGTTCATCTCCTAGAAGAAAAGTGTGTATTAAAAAACTTACTGTAGTAGCGAAGATTCTTTAACGAGGTAGGCACGCAGGAAATTGCGGGATGCAATCTTTCGATCGCGTTCGACAAACAGCACTGCATAAATTTCATTTGGGCCCAATTGCAGTTTCACCGGTTCGCCTGAGTTGTAAGCATCTCGAAGCCCAAAACCCAGGGGCATTTCGAGCACCGCATTAAACTGTCTTTCATAATCAAGCTGCGCACCTTTGATAAAGCTTCCACTTATATGACAGGGAATGTTTGCAACATCGGGTTCATCGGTGCCTAGAACTGCGGTGTGAAAAAGATCTGCAAAAGCGTTGGGAGTGTTCATGTTCGCACCTTTATAATTGTTCGGAAGGCCAGGTGATGGATTTTCTCTCGAGGTAAACCCGCTTAAAAGAACCCGCCTTGCCTCGTTCGAGTACTTCAACAAAAACGATTTCGAAACAGGTACCATTTTTGTTGGGTACATAAACACGGTTGGCAGGGGAATCACCTGCAAGGATTTCACCATTGCCTTTAACCTTTAAAAGATGGGTCCAACGAAGCTTATCGATGCCGAGGTTCCCCCGCATGAAATCGCCATCGAGAAATATGGGAACTGCTGCAAGGTCGGGCGGATCGGTTTCAGGCAGATGCCCATCTTCGAAATAATCACAGGTGGTATTTGGTAAAAACATGGTGCTCCTTTGCTAGGTGAGAATACGCCTATAGGGTGCGAGCATTCTTTTCATGGCTTGCGTGGGAAGGTCTGGTGCGAATGCGGGGTTATCCTTGGATTGCCAAAAAAGCGCAGCGGCCCATTGCGCTGCACCTTCCACTAAATCGCTAGGCAGTTCTGCGTACCCTGCTTGATATTCCACCCGGTAATTGGATTTGCCTAGTAGCCAGGTGCCTGAGGTGCGCAGTAGTAAACCAAGCGTGGCATCAACCCGGTATCCGCCCACATCAACAGTCGGATCGCCTGCAACCAGACTGACCCGGGTGATGGTTGTAATGGGATATTGCCTGAGGAAAAGCGCATCCTCGGCTACGCCGCTTACAATCTCATCGTGGTTGGTGAGAAGTAATTCTCTGCGGGTGTAGCTGCGGATTAATGCACTGACCACGGTGCAAAGAGAATCGATAAGTGAGTTTTCCGAAGTGGAAAAAGTAGCTTGAACGATGGCTTGCTTGGCCCTGCTGCTGGAAATTAGATTAGCCACAAATAACCTCCTTTGGAAAAAAGCAGAAGAATTAGCCACGGATGAACACGGAAAAACACGGAAGAAGACATAAGCAGAGACACGGAAAAGAAGCATAAGACTTAGTGACGGTTGGCGACTGCCACTGCCCGTCATTCCCGCGTAGGCGGGAATCCAGAGATACACGCTGTAAAGAATGGATCCCCGCATTCGCGAGGATGACGAAAGCGCAGGGGCACCCTTCGACAAGCTCAGGGACCGGGTTACGGAAGCTCTCACCCGTCATTCCCGCGTAGGCGGGAATCCAGAGATACACGCTGCAAAGAATGGATCCCCGCATTCGCGAGGATGACATGATACACGGGCTAGCGAAGCGAAGGGCCCTCTTCCCAGCGGGAAGAGGGTTGGGAGTAGGGAGAAAAGAAAATTGATTTTTCCTCAACTTACCACTTGGGAAACGCTTGCGAGATCATCATCGGTAGCTGGGCGGAAGCGGGGTGAGAATCCGAGTGCTACCATTCCGACGACGCAGGCGGTGCCGCTGCCTGTGGTTATCACTCCTCGCACATACCGCTTCGAATTTCCCATTTCTGAAGAATCGAGGTTGATGATGGCTTGCTTGTTATCATCGGTTGCGGCGAAGGTGGTAACTGCTTTTCCTGAGATGTCGGCAAAGCCCGAAGAGGTTGACGCAGATTCTTGGAGTTTGAAATCAATGGTCGCATCGGTGTTACCTACCTGGAGGATGAACATGGCTTGATGAAATTTGGCGAGATCGATTGCGGTGCCGTTGGTGGTAGTGTTCACCCGCTCTGCGGGATTGATAATGCCAATGACGGAACCGTTTTCAGAAGCAAGAATAGTCATGAATAAAACTCCTTGTTAAAGCGTTTGGTTTAAAGTTAAGAAAATACTTAGACACCATCTAAAAACACTTAGCCTGCATCTAAGAATAATTAGCCTGCGGCTAGGCCCACAAAAGGGGAAAGGGTGGAAGAGCCATCGTTGAGGGTGATGGGGGAACGCAGCCAGGGTTGGCCATCGACCCGGGCGACAAAGCGCCATGCGCCTTGGTTGGAGGTGAATGCAACATGTTCGGAGAAAGCGATTTCTACTTCGCGTCTATCGCCGATGAGGTAGTGATGCAGATCTAAAAGTAGAACATCGCCTAGGGTGTTAAGCGCAGGCAGCTTTTCGGTGATGACAACAGGGATGCCAAAAAGCACCATTGCGGGTTTATCGCGAGCGTTATCAAGATAGATTGCGCTACCTGCTGAAGTGGACATTTGAAAAAGCTCGCCCGCAACGGTAGGGTGCATTGCCCAAACGGTGCTTGAAGGCGCCCAGCCTGGCATTAGGCGAGCTAGCATGGTTGCTGCATCTTCAAGAGCAAAGGCGCTAGCAGCACTGCGAGCCACGCTGATCAAAGCATTGGAATTAAGAATTCCAAGAGGCTTGCCCACGCCATCACCCCGCAAAAACGCATGATCTTCATGCCATGCGATTGCTCTGCCAAACAAGGTTATCAAAAGCTGTTCGAGCCCGATTGCGCTATCTTCCAACAAAGAATTGCTAACCCTGCTATAGCCTGAAAGCTCGTGGGCGACGAGCTCGACTTGTCTGAAGACAGGCTCGGTTTCATTAAAGGTAACGCTTTCTTCGGTCCAGCGGGCAACGATGCCACCTAGAAATGCACTGTCGCTAGAAGCGGGAACGGTGGTGGAATCGAGGCATGGCACCTGAACTGCGCGGGAAGCCATGGGGATGAGTGTGGCTCTGGGCCTTACCACAGATTTTTCGCTCGCAGTTTGCAGCAGCTTATCTGTGAACTCGGTGGGAACTAGGTAGCCTCCTTGGGTTCCGACAGAGGTGTTGAGAGCGGATTTTCCATCGGAGGGGTAGGATTGATACTTGCGCTCGAGGGTGCGCCAATCGTTCTTGCGAACGCAAACAAGCCAGTCGCCAAAGGATTTGCCCTTTGGATCTGCTTGATCATGGCCGAAAATAAGCTGGGCTGCATTCTTGCGTGAAAGCTGTTGCGATTTCGCAAAGTCCGCCAAGGCTTGCTCTGCCAATCCAGCATCAGCTTGGGAATTATGAATCGAAGCGTTGGCAAGGGAATCATGTTCAACAGGTTGCATGGTGCAATCCTTTCTAAAGAGTTGAAGGGCAAGGGAAACAGGGAAAACAAGAATCAAGCGTGCACGGTTTGCACTAAAGCGTGTGGCTGCGCGGGGAATGCACAGCAGGCGTATTCGAGCAAAAGCCATTTTTCGATTATAAGATTAACTTTAATAAGACTAGGAGTGTCTCTAATTTCTTGAGAGGTTGGGCTACGCGCAATCAAAGGCAGAAAACCAATTGATTTCCCAGCTAATAGCCCTGTTTGAACCAGGGCGAATATTTGATCGGGTATCCAAGGGAGATTTTCTGGGAATGATTCTGGCCTTGTTGGATAGATTGTTTTTGCTTTGATTCCTTTGAAGCCTGATTCTGCGCTGGGTTTCCTCCAGGCAGAAAGGCCCACCGGTGCCAACTCGTAATTGTGGTTGAGCGTCACCACGGGGTTGGCACCAAAAAGCGAATCGTCCATGCCGTTGGCGAGAACGATGTCGCCGCTCCTATCGATCGATTCTTCACTGATCCAAGAAACATCGGATCTTTGGGTGTTGGAGGCATCCAATGATTGATTGAGAGAAACCTTGGTTGCAAGGGATGTGCGTTTAAGGGTGTAGATAGGATCTCTGGGCAGAGATTTTACAATGGCTTCTAATCGATAGGCGAGGTGATCGGGTAGTGGGATGTTGAAGGGGCCGTGTGCTTGTGCCATTTTCGATTCCTCTGGTTGAGTAGATTTTTTTAATGTAGATCAGTTAAGTGCGATGGGTGCAGATGAGTTTTTAATAAAGGGTAATGTTTTTGTTTATCGTTCGTAGCCTTTGCATCCGCAGGAAAATCTGGGCCCGTGCCTGCGCATGATTGCGATGAGGGGAAAACTGCAAACAGGGCAGCGAACGGTGGTAAGAGGATCGATCTCGCCCGAAAATAAATCAGTTACTTTGGGAATCGGTTTGGTGTTCCAGAAGATGTTGGTATCTGGGTTTGAATTATCTTGGTGTGGCTTCATCATAGGTGTGGCTTTCTAAAGTAG
Source organism: uncultured Planctomycetaceae bacterium (assembly GCA_903960945.1). GTDB lineage: Bacteria > Planctomycetota > Planctomycetia > Gemmatales > Gemmataceae > UBA969. Next base: position 692 of record CAJCCR010000385.1, on the reverse strand, counting down.
AGAATAAATCAGATGGAGAAAAGAGGCTTTTGGAGTTTTGCTTTTTGGGAAAGGAGGTTTAGGTGGGCATCCCAATGGGGAGTCCAGCCGCGCCTGCGGAGGTATAACCTGCGAATGCCCGCCATGGATTTGCAGCGGGCGCATAAACGCGAGGAATCGTGTTTGGGTAAAAGTTCGCAATGAATGCAAAGGGAGGAATCTGCTGTAACCATGGTTGGGCTCCTTAGGTGTATTTATGTACACTAACCGAAAGGAAGGAGGAGGTGCAGGTTGGCAGGGCGATTTTGTGGAAGAATTATTGGTTGAGAGCTGGAAGCGTGAGCGACGGTTGGTAAAGAAGCGGAAGATTAGCCACGGAAGAAGAGAAGAAGAAAAGACATTTTAGCCACGGACGAACACGGAAAAACACGGAAGCAGCAGAAGCAGCAGCAGAAGAATTAGCCACGGACGAACACGGAAAAACACGGAAGCAGCAGAAGCAGGGATACGGAAAAGTAGCAGGAAACGCAGAAGAATTAGCCACGGACGAACACGGAAAAACACGGAAGAAGCAGAAGAAGCAGAGCCACGGAAGAATTATTAGGTCAGAGCCGGAAGCGTGAGCGACGGAAGGTTTAGAAAAGAGAAAAAAAGCATCGATGTACGTCAAAATAATATAAATCTATCTTGATATCTATCTTGTGGCTGGGTAT
>CAJCCR010000384.1 GCA_903960945.1 uncultured Planctomycetaceae bacterium | reverse complement strand
GGGTCGCCTTCTCTCCGTGCACCGATGGTAAAGGGTACTGCTTTCCCGGTGATATCTTTGACTGCATTGAGGATTTCGTAAACACTGTTGCCCTTGCCTGTTCCCAGATTTAGGCAGAGGTGCTCACCGGGTAATGTTTTTTCAAGCGCCAATCGGTGTGCGTTGGCGAGGTCATCCACATGGATGTAATCCCTGATGCAGGTTCCATCGGGAGTTGGGTAGTCAGTACCAAAAATTTCGAGGGATTTAGATCTACCAGCAGCAGCAAAAAGTGCGAGTGGGATGAGATGAGTCTCGGGGTCATGATCTTCGCCTATGCCGCCATCAGGGCTGGCACCAGCAGCATTGAAATAGCGTAGAGATGCACAAGACCATTTATGGGCGGCGCAAAGATCTTTCAGCATCCACTCTACTATGAGCTTGGTTTTTCCGTAGGGATTGATGGGTTTTTGCGGGGTTTCTTCAACAATAGGAACCACGGTGGGGTTGCCATAGGTTGCGCATGTGCTTGAAAAAACAAGCTTGGAGATGTTGCTTCGTTTCATAGCTTCGACAAGGCTGATAGTGCCTGCAACATTATTACCGTAGTACAATTCGGGGTTTTTGGTGGACTCGCCCACTTGTGCAAAAGCAGCGAAGTGGATTACCGCTTCGATTTGGTTTGTGGCCATGACATGATCAAGCTTGCTTGAGTCATGAAGGTCGCCCTGGGTGAAAATTTCAGCAGGAATAGAAGCAGCGTGTCCGCGGGAAAGGTTGTCGTAGACATGAACGAAATGACCGTGAGCCAGCAGATGTCGAACTGTATGCGAACCGATGTATCCTGCGCCACCAGTTACCAATATTCGCATGTCTTGACCCTTTCAGGGTTGAAGATCAGTTGGTGATTCCTTTGGTAATACCCATGAACACGTCTTCCAAATTAACCTCTTCTTCATGCAGGGTTTTAAGTTTGTACCCAGCACGTACCAAGGCCTCAGCAATAAAACTACCATCTTTAAAATCGTGTGCCAGAGTTACTCGAAGATAATCTGTATTATCTCGCTCTTCGATCGAAAAAACACCTTCCATCGCTTTAAGAAACCCGGAAGCTTCCTTAAGCCTGTTGATTTCAACGCCCACATGAATGACAGTGTTTTGGCGTACTTGCTTGATCGCAGTTTCCACATCGCCATCAAAGAGAAGCTGGCCCCGTTCAATGATGCCGATTTTATTGCAGATATCTGCAAGTTCAGGCAGAATATGGCTGGAAACAAGAATCGTTTTGCCCATGGATCGGAGTCGTTTTAGCAAGGCTCGCATATCGATTCTGGCTCTGGGATCTAAACCGCTGGCGGGTTCGTCAAGTAGTAGAACCATGGGGTCGTGAAGCAAAACCCGAGCCAGTCCGAGGCGCTGGGTCATCCCGCGGGAAAGGCTGGTAACGAGTGCATCGCGTTTGTAGCCTAGGTCGACAAGTTCGAGAACTTCATCGCATTTCTTTTTGCGGTCGAGGCCTTGGATACGGTAAGCAGCCGCAAAGAATTCAAGGTATTCGCTGACTTTCATATCATCGTAAACGCCAAAGAAGTCGGGCATGTAGCCTATCAATTTGCGGATATCTCTGGAGCTATTGTAGATGGAGTAGCCACAAACCGTGGCTTCGCCCCAACTAGGGTTTAACAGAGTAGCTAGGATGCGCATGGTGGTGGTTTTACCTGCGCCATTGGGCCCGATAAATCCGTAAACATCGCCCTGATCAAGTTTAAGATTAAGGCGGTTTAAAGCGTATAGCTCGCCATACATTTTGGTCAGGTCACGGGTTTCAATCATAAAAGTAGTTCCATGGAAGAAAAAGAGCGCACTCAGGGTTTTGCATGTTGGATGGGGATAACCACCCTTACAAAAGTTTCCTGATTGATGCTGGGTTTGATGGTGATTGGATTGCCATTAATTTTTTGGGAAAGAGAAAGGATTGTGGGTGCAGAGGAAGATTTTTCAGAATCAACCCTGCCTACGAGAATGACTTCTTCCGGGTGCCTAAGCCTTGCACTTTCTGAAAGGAAAGTTTCAGAAACTTGCTTTAAGCGCCAACTTGTGTCGAGCTTTCGCAGTGAACTATTGTAAAGAAGATCGCCTGCTTCGGGGTGGTCATGAAAAACAAAAGCTTTAACGAGCTTGTGAATAGGATAAATATTGTCGGATGGGCTGTTGATTTTTTGGTTGCTCCAATTGTTGGGTGCTAAGATTTTTGCATCGTTCCATTGTTGAATGGATTGCCCCCTGCCACCTAGTTGGAGCATATCGATACGCCTTTTTTCTCCTGTCTGAAACCTGCCCAAGTTGTGCCAGGATTCTTGGTAAAAAAGGTTGCATTCATGAAGGTCAACGGAAAGATTGTTGGTGATGGTGCCTGTGATAAGAACAGTTTCAACCCTGGAATGGGAAAGGTCGCCTTGAAAGGGAGCACTGTTGGGTTTGGATTTTTTCTGCCAATTGCCTTCTAGCGATGCGCAAGCCCATGCAGGAATACCGACTTGTTCAAGAGAAGAAGGGAATGAACTGTAATCGTAAGGTTTTCGGAAAAGAGATTGGGAAGCGCCCCTGAAAATTCGGTCAGGTGTTTCGAGGATTCCTAGATCCGGTTGGGTAAGGAGTTCTCCCGAACTCCAAGAGGGGTTGGCTTGGAAAGCAAAGGAATAATTGCCAGGCGTGGGGCTGAAAAAAGACATCCATGAGGTGCCTTGTAAACAGCCTGAAGAAATATCAATATCCATAATGTCAAGTTTGTTGAGCCTAGAGTCATCGCCTTTGAGAGCATTTGCCCCTGCCCAAGCTCCCCAAGTTGCAATCAGAACTGCAACCAAAAAAGTGAGCCATGTTAGTTCAGGTTTTTTTAACCAGTAATGGGTCACGAAATAATCAACTGGCCCAATGATTATAATGTAAGTAAGAATGAGAAGAGCAACCCATCCAAAAGGGAATGCAGGTACTTCTACAAATGTTTCTAGCGATCGTTGGATTTCGCAGGCGAGTTCAGGCCTGATCGAGGTTGTATCTGGTGGGAATTTGCCTTGGGCAAAGCCCGGGTTTCGTGGCGAGATCTCAAATAAAAACTTATCCCAGAAAGATTGCTGCCCATCCCAGCTTGCAAAAGGCGGGGATTCCATGCCTAAAGCCAGAAGAAAAACTCTGCCACGGCCAAACGGTATCTGTACCAATATTGGCCTCACGACGGGATCGGATGGCTCAGAGGATTCCCGAATGATGGTTTGTGCTGAATACGTTGGCGTTAACTTTGCAATCTCGTTTATACGCATTGGCAACAACTGGCTAACCAACGGGGTTACCCAGCGATTTAAACCGTTGAGTGTGCGCAATCCTTTAGGGTTTGAATCCAACCCTTCGATATTGCATCCTGTAACTCCAAGGGCAAGGAGCAACTTTTTCGTGCTTTCGTAATGCGTGCCTGAATCCACCAAAAGAGTACCACCTGAAAGAAGCCATGCAGAAAGAGCTGCGCGCTTTTCTGAGTTTGCTTCTTTAATAAGATCGCTGGAAATTGTTGAAGAAGTAGAAACAATCAGAGTATCTAATGAGGCGTATCCAAGCGCTTGAGTTGGAAGATCATGAATGGTTTTTAATTCTGAGAATTTGCGTGGCAGCCTTTCATTCAAAACCGGTTTCCCTGCATCTAATTTACTTTGGTTTGCAGAAGCGAGTTGAAGGGCCTCTGGGGAAAATCCTGCAGTTGCTATTAAAAAATCTCTCGGACCAATCATGGTTGCAGAAGATCGAGCTGGGGTTGGCCAAACTTGAACTATCGTGCCATTTTTTTCTTTCAGCCTAACGATGAGAGGGCTTGTTGAAGAACCTGGTCGAAGGTATCCCATCATTCGAGTTTGCCCGGGAAGCACAGGGATTTTTACGAGATAGGTCGCACCATCGCCATCGGTGGATTCCAGTTCAATCAGGAATTTATCGGGTTCGATTTCAGAACCCTTAGGGTCAAGTTCAATCCCAACAGGAACCCAAACGCCGTTCCTAATCAAGGCTCCACCTTCTGAAGGGAAACCAAAGCGAACTTGGGTAAAGGATGGTTGCGCCAAAGCTGGTTGAGTACAGAATAAGAGAAGGCAGCACATTGTCAGAAATCGTAACATGAAGACTTTCTTAAGGTTTTTCGTTGGGGTTGCAAACGCAGGGTGATGTCGCACATCCCGGGCAACCAGTGCCATACTTTAATTTAATCGCATCTTCCAGATCGACCCCTGCAATATTAGCAAGGGTAGCGAGCCATGCAAGCACATCTGCGAATTCTAACACAAGTGCCTGATGGTTTTTTTCTCTAAGAGCAGCAGAAAGCTCGCCAACTTCTTCCATAAACCACATGAAAGTACCTTCAATCCCTCTTGAGGAATCTTTTTTACCATAGAGTTCTTTGATCAATGATTGTAATTGTTTGAGGTTTTGTGGCATAAGTTACCTTGAAGGATTAAAAGCTTGTTTGAGTTTTTGGAGCTCATCATTTTTGCCTAAAGCTTGCAGATGCTCAAGGAGTAAATCCTGTGCCTCTTTAAAGGATACATCAATTTCCAACACTTCCTTTGCAGCGATAAGAGCTTCAGTTTTTTGGTTATTTTGCAGCAATAGCTTGAGGAGTCGTTTGCGTTTTTCTAGATCGTCTGGGTCGAGCCGGGTGAGTTTTTGCAAGACATCGATTTGCATGGGTTTGTTATCAGTTTGGGCGAAAACGCGGGCGAGTTGTTCAAGCCAGCGCGGATTGTCGGGGTCCAAAGCCATACCTGATTGCAAAGCTTCGGTCGCCTTTGGAAATTCCCCTGCATCATAAAAGATTCTACCCAGCAGAAAAAGGATGTCTGGATCGGGGTTAATCTTCACGGAATCTTCAAGAAGGGTCTGCTCTTTTTTTGTATCGCCCGCCAGCTTTGCAAGTTTGGCTAAAACTAGGGATGCGCGGGGTTGGCCTGGCTTATTCAAAAGTGCGGCCTCTGCAAGTTTTCTGGCCTCGGCCCGATCCCGGTTTATCAGTAAAAGCGCCAACTCGCCTTGGGCCTCTGCATCGGTTGCATCTGCTTCGATGGCTTTACGCAACTCTTCAGCACTTCGCAGTTTTGGTTTATCACTAATCAAGGTTTTTGCGGTAATTTCCTTGATGTAAGCGAGATACCCTTTTTCAAAGTTTGCAGTTTTGGACTTGGTTACAAGTTCGATTGCCAAGTCTGTTCCATTTCCCTTAGCGAAAGATTCGAGCATATTGCGGGACGATTCTTCGCCATGCGTTTTCTGTAGGTATTCGACATAAAGCAAACTTTGGCAGTAAGCCATCTGCCAATCAATGGGCGATCTAGGTCGCTGAAACCCGAGGTTGATATTACTTAGGTTGAAAAGGTTGTTGGCTTGAATGCGCTGTTTCAATTCTTTGTTCCAAGAGTCGGATCTGGGGTAACCTTCGAGCGAAACAGCCAATCCTTCCGTTAACCAATGGGGCACCATGAATTGGGATTGTTCAAGGTTGAAGATATGGGTTAGTTCATGGCGCATGACTCGTGCCCAGTTGAAAGGCTTGTTCATGGTTTTACTTTGGGGCGAAACCATGGTGATAACTTTGCCAGTGCAAGCGCCTATGGTATGAAGATCTGGAACACCAATGGTTCTGCCACTGAACATTTCGTGATTGGAGAAGACTTCAACAAGAATGGGCTCTTTGGGAGAGAAACGAAATCTGGCATTAAGCTGTACGAAGATTTCTTCCATAAAGAATGCCATATAAGTGACGAGGGGTTTATCCTGCGAGGCATCGAATTTAAAGATGAAGTGTTCGGTTTTCAGGGTTTCATATTTATCAAGATGCTTTAAGACTTTGAGAGAGTTGGCAGTTTGGACATGGAACGGATCAGCTTTCAAACCTTTTTCCAGAAGGGTCCGGGCCTCCGCCTCCCTGCCCATTTGCAGAGAAAGCATTGCAAGAGAAATCAAGGGTTCTGGGAGGTTGGGTCGCAGTTCGATGGCTTGTTTTAATCGGGTTTCTGCTTCAGGGAAGCGCCTGCGGGAAGAAAGAAGTTCGCCCATTTCGAGGTAGAAAAGAGCGGGCTTTTTATCAAATGAAAGAGCTTCCTTTTCTAGGTTTTGCAGTTCAGCAGTTTTTCCATCAAGCCAGGCAAGCGCACCAAGCCTACCTAGAATTTTTTCATCTCGTGGCCTGATCTTTCTGGCCAATGTTAGTTGTTCTCGAGCCTTTGCAGAATTACTTTCCGCCAAGCTGATTTCGGAAAGAAGAATCAAAGCATCTGGGTGGTTGGGCTGGGATTTCAATGCTCGTTGGGCGAATGATTCTGCCTCTTGGTATTCCATTTTTTGAATCGCAGCTTCGCCTTTGCCCACTAAAGCTTCCGGGGCTTCAGGATTGATGGCAAGGACTTTGGAAAAGGCAGTGAGTGCTTCGGGTCGGTTGTGTTTTTCGAGGAGGATTTTTCCTGCTAGGGCTTCTGCGGGCCAGAAATCAGGATCAATTTTAAGAGTGTCTTTCAGTAGG
>CAJCCR010000383.1 GCA_903960945.1 uncultured Planctomycetaceae bacterium | reverse complement strand
TTTTTCTGCAGTATTGATCATATGCACAGCAATACGATCCTTGACCGACCACAGAGGATTGAAATTTTCCAACTTGGCAGCAACTGTTGCTTTTGCGTCGCCCACCACTCTTCGCATTCTTATGAGAGGGGTGTCGCCCACGCATTGGGTGATGTCATCGTAAATTTTCCCGCGCAATTGCTTTGATTCCATCAAACATCTCCTTAACTTGTAGGCCCCGCAATTTCCTAACCTATATTAAGCTATACCTTTACACTGAAAAACGGTTCCTAGCAAGAGATTCATTATGTTTTGCTGAGGCCCTCTTAAATTTTGGTAAACTTTTTAAACCAATCCCACAACAATTCCAGCCTTAAACTCTTGTAATAACCAACTTGATTTTAAAGGAACATACCTTCTGATTTGCAACAAATTTCAAACTAATGAAACACTTGCAATCTTTTCATCTTATTATTGGGTTGTCATTTTTTTAAGCTCGGATAATCTTCCCTAATGGGTAATAAAGTTTTAGTTTTTGATTTCGGCAATGTAATCGGCATGTTCAGCCATTTAAAAGCTGCTGGGCAGATGGCCCAGCATTGCAACAAAAACATTGATACGATCAGAAGAGTTTTATTCGACGAAACTACTGAAAATGAGCTTGAAAAAGGCAATATTTCGCCAGAGCAATATCGAAAAATCATACGCGACTCACTTCATATCAACTGCCCAGATCACGAATTTGACCACGCTTTCAGCGATATGTTTACAGCCAACGATGCGGTTTGCAACATCATCCCTCATTTGGCAAAATCCCACAGGCTGGTTTTGTTGAGCAACACCAATTGGTTCCATGCGAAGCGTTTTCTTACCCAGTTTAACCATGTACTTAGCCATTTCGATTCATTGATTTTGTCTCATGAAGTGCGCTGCAGAAAACCTGCCCGAAAGATCTATGACGTCCTCAATGAGAAAACTAACACCAAGCCTGCGGATTGCTTATTTGTTGATGACCTTCATGCCAACATTCAAACAGCCAAGGATTGTGGTTGGGACGGAATTGTTTATCATTCAGAAATGAATCTTGAAAAAGAACTGGCGAGTAAAGGTATTTCTTTTTAACTACTGTTGTGGACTATCATAATTGAAACAAATGGAGAGAACTATGAACCTGATCGAAAAAGCAGACCCAGAAGTATGGAAAGCAATTCAGCACGAACGAACCAGGCAGCAAGAAGGTCTGGAAATGATTGCCTCAGAAAATTACACAAGCCCTGCGATCATGGCGGCTCAGGGTTCTGTTCTTACCAATAAGTATGCTGAAGGGTATCCAGGTAAGAGATACTACGGCGGTTGCGAGTTTGTGGATGAGGCGGAATCTCTTGCAATAAGCAGGGCTTGCAAGCTTTTTGGTGCTGAACATGCTAATGTACAACCTCATGCTGGCGCCAGCGCCAACATGGCGGTTTACTTTTCTTGCCTGCAACCGGGCGATACCATTCTTGGCATGAATCTGGCCCATGGTGGGCATCTCACCCATGGAATGCATTTGAATTTTTCGGGCAAGCTCTACAAGATCATTCCTTATGGGGTTAAGCAAGATGATGGCAGAATTGATTATGATGAAGTAGCAAGATTGGCCAAAGAGCATAAGCCAAAAATGGTACTAGCAGGAGCTAGTGCTTACTCCCGAGTGATTGATTTTGCAAAGTTTGCAGAGATTGCCAACGATAACAAATCGATTTTCATGGTGGATATGGCACACATCGCAGGATTGGTGGCCGGCGACCAACATCCTTCACCTGTACCATGGGCAGATTTTGTAACCACCACTACGCACAAGACATTGCGCGGGCCCAGAAGCGGGCTTGCAATGTGCAAGAAACAATGGGCGGACAAGCTCAATCAGGCAGTTTTCCCTGGTATGCAGGGTGGGCCTCTAATGCACGTGATTGCTGCAAAAGCTATTATTTTTAACGAAGCGATGCAACCTGCTTTTAAAGCTTATGCCTCGCAAATTGTTGCCAATGCCCGAACTGTGGCCCATGAAATCATGGCGCGCGGGCATCGGATAATTTCAGGTGGCACCGACAATCACATGATGCTTGTCGATGTAAACCATAAGGGATTAAGCGGCAAAATTGCTGAAAAGTCACTTGATGCAGCAGGAATTACGATCAACCGCAATGGCATCCCTTACGACACGAGGAAGCCGCTAGATCCTTCAGGCATCCGAATTGGAACGCCCGCCT
>CAJCCR010000382.1 GCA_903960945.1 uncultured Planctomycetaceae bacterium | reverse complement strand
GAAGGCTTATTGGCATTTGCACTACAGGGAATGTTTTGGGGGGCTATCTCACTCGTAACGCCCTGCGTTTTCCCAATGATTCCCATCACGGTAAGTTACTTCCTCAAGCAATCAGAAAAAACCCATCACAGGCCGGTCGCAATGGCGGTGGTTTACAGCCTCACTATTGTTATTGTGCTTACCATCGCCGCGGTGGCCCTACTCTCTTTCTTTCGCTTACTTAGCGTACACCCTGCCATGAACTTTGGCTTGGGATGCCTTTTTGTTTTCTTTTCTTTAAGCCTGCTTGGCATGTACGAAATTGAGCTCCCAAGTGGATTGGCACATTTCACCAGTTCCAAACAGGGCCAAGGCGGGATGGTTGGAACCATCTTCATGGCACTTACTTTCACGATCGTCAGCTTTGCCTGTGTTGCTCCATTCCTTGGTGGTTTTGGTGGCACAGCTTCTGGATCCAATCTCACCTTCCTCCACCGCTTGCTTGGTGGATTTGCGTTCTCCGTAACTTTTGCATCGCCATTTTTCCTGCTTGCATTGTTTCCAGGAATGTTGAAGAAACTTCCCAAAAGTGGTAATTGGCTTAACAGCGTCAAGGTTGTGATGGGCTTTTTAGAATTGGCTGCTGCAATCAAGTTTTTCAGAGCGGGAGAACTTGTACTATTTCCCGAACCATTAATATTCACTTACGATTTCTCGATGGCGATTACGGTTATTATTGCTCTTTGCTGCGGGCTATATCTTTTGGGCTTTTTGCAACTTCCGCACGATATGCCCTCCGAACACACGAGCGTTCCTGGAGTTGTAATAGGCTGCCTTTTCCTGGCATTTGGATTATATCTGACACCTGCATTATTAAAGTTAAAGGAAGATGGATCGCGCCTAAGGCCATCGGGAATGATTTTCGCTTGGGTTGACTCCTTCCTACTTCCGGAAGAAAACGATGATCTTCCCTTCATCGGAGATTTAAATCGCGGCCTGGAAGAAGCAAAGAAACAAAACAAGATGGTATTCATTGATTTCACCGGAGTGACCTGCACCAACTGCAAAATTAATGAGGCCAATGTTTTCCCGATAAAAGATGTTCGGGAACTTCTCAAAAAATTTGTGTTGGTGCAACTTTACACAGATCGTGTTCCAGACAAGCTTTACTCCCCCGAAGAACGATCTGCATTTCAAGGTAGCGCCACCAAACAACGCGCTGATGCAAATAAAAATCTCGACTTCCAAAAGTTAAAGTTCAACACAGAGCAACTTCCTCTTTATGTCATCGTCAAACCCGATGCCAGTGGCTTTATTGAAGTCGCAAGGTATGACGAAGGGAAGATCAATGACATTTCAGCATTTGTAAAGTTTCTAAGGTCTGGGCTAAACGGAAAATAATTCAAGTTCGCAACTATCTCTCAAGGAGAATCATGCAATGTCTTCCGCATCCAAATCAAAAATTATCAAAGCGCCCAAGGTTTCGGATCAGAAATTGTTCATCAATGGAAAATTGGTCAACAGTATATCAGGCAAAACCTTTGCAACTTTAAACCCATCGACTGGGCAGGAAATCTGCCAGGTGGCTGAGGCCGACTCTGCAGATGTAGATCTTGCTGTAAAAGCAGCAAGAAAAGCATTTGAATCAGGGCCTTGGAAAAAAATGAGCGCAGCAGAGCGAGGCCGTAGAATCAACAAACTCGCAGATCTTATGGAACAAAATCTTCCAGAGTTGGCAGCACTCGAATCACTAGACAATGGCAAACCTTTGCGTGATTCCCTTAATGCGGATCTTCCTCTTAGCATCAAGGCTTACCGCTATTACGCTGGTTGGTGCGATAAAACCCACGGCAAAACTATTCCAGTAGAAGGCGAATATTTCTGCTACACCAAGCATGAACCTTTAGGTGTTGTAGGCCAGATCATTCCTTGGAATTTTCCATTGCTAATGACCGCTTGGAAATGGGCCCCTGCTCTGGCAACCGGCTGCACGATTGTTTTAAAACCTGCAGAGCAAACCCCTCTTACAGCTCTGAGGATGGCAGCACTTGCCCAAGAAGCAGATATTCCAGATGGTGTTATAAATGTTCTTCCAGGATTTGGGCCGACTGCAGGCGCTGCAATCACTTCCCACATGGATATTGACAAAGTCGCATTCACAGGAGAGGGCAGCACGGGCCAACTAGTTATGCAGGCTGCTGCCAAGAGTAATTTAAAACGCGTCAGCCTTGAGTTGGGTGGTAAAAGCCCAAATGTGGTTTTTGCAGATGCTGATTTGGATGCTGCGGTAGAAGGTGCCTATTTTGGTTTGTTTTTCAATCAAGGACAATGCTGTTGTGCAGGTAGCAGGCTTTTCGTTGAAGAAAAGATTCATGATGCCTTTGTGGAAAAACTAGTTGCGAGGGCAAAAAAACAACGCGTGGGTGATCCATTTGACATGGCGACAACCCAAGGCCCCCAAATCTCCCAAGAACAATGCGATCGCATTATGGGATATATCGATATCGGAATTTCCGAAGGTGCAAACTTATTAAGTGGTGGTAAAAGAGTTGGAAATAAAGGGTATTTTATCCAGCCAACCATTTTCGATGGTGTCAAAGACAACATGCGAATTGCAAAAGAGGAAATTTTTGGCCCAGTGATGAACATTCTCAAGTTTAAAGATGTGGACGAAGTGATTCAGCGGGGCAATAAAACCTTCTATGGCCTTGCTGCTGCTATTTGGACCAAAGATATCACCAAAGCCCACCGTCTTGCGAATAGCTTAAGGGCGGGCACGGTTTGGGTCAATTGCTACGATGTTTTTGATGCTGCTGCCCCCTTTGGCGGTTTCAAAATGAGTGGCATTGGCAGAGAACTAGGGGAATATGCTTTAAGCCTCTATACCGAAGTAAAAACTGTCTACATAAACCTAGGCTAACAAACCGTTTAATGGCCAAATGTACACCAACCTTGCGTTCTGGCCTTTTATTCCCAGTTTGAACCATGCTATAAATTCTTCTAATGAGCAGCGGATTGGCTTTACTTTTATGCTGCTTGATTAGGAGAATCGCTATGGTTAGGTTAATTTTATCTTTAGTTGCTTTGTTTCTTTGCGTGGGCAATTCATTCGCCCAAACTAATGTGCCTGCAGCCGCCAATCAGGTTCCTTCTGCTGCACAACTCCAGCAATACCTCAATCGCTGGGAACAAGAAATGCTCAAGGTTCAAACTCTTGCAGCAACGATCAAATTAATTGAAAAAGATAAAACTTTTGAAACCACCTCTGCTTCCATAGGTGTTGCAAAATACATGAAATTGGGCTCAGGCTCAAGCACCGTGAATCTTGCAAGTTTAGAATTGCGTAGAGAAGGCAAAGCCGATTTAGACAAAAAGTTTCTTTGCACGGGCAACTATCTCTATCAGATTTTGTTTGAAGCCAAGGAAATAAGGGCCTTTGAGATGCCCAAACCCAAACAAGGACAGGTCGCAGAAGATAGTTTCATGTCTTTATTATTTGGCATGAAGGCTGAAGAGGCCCTTCGCAGGTACGACATAAGGCTTACCAAGGAAGACCAATGGTATATTTACATGGACATAAGCCCAAGGTTCCCAGCAGACAAAGCTGATTTTCAACGGGCAAGAATTGTTTTTAATCGGGCCAACTTCATGCCTAGACAATTATGGTTTGAGCAACCCAATGGCAGCGAAGTTACCTGGGACATTCCGAAAATGGAAACAAATGTTAAACTCGAAAGAAGCGAATTCGATCCCCCTCGCGCGCCCCAAGGCTGGAAATTAGTACAAGAACCCATCACGCAACAAGGACAACCCAGAGTGGTTCGCCCAAAACCCTAAAGTATTCACCTTAAGCATCTGAAGCCTTTTTCTTATTACTCATCATTCTTTCTTACATAAACCCTTTATTGCTGAGCCGTTACAAGTTATTATAATAATGCGGGTTTTTAAAAGTCTTCTACTTTTATTTTTAGAGGAGATCATCCGTGGCTCAAGATGGGGAACGATCTCTTGCGGTTTTTGTCGATTTTGAAAACCTAGCATTGGGCTTCCAAAACCGACGCGAAAAGTTTGACATCACCAGAGTCTTCGAACGACTGGTTGAAAAAGGAAAGATTGTTTTCAAAAAAGCCTATGCCGATTGGAATAGATTCAGCGCCTACACCGCAATGCTCCATGAAGCTGCAATCGAACTAACTGAAATCCCACGCAGAAGCCAGACCGGGAAAAATTCCGCCGATATAAGACTTTGCGTGGATGCCATGGATATGGCGTATTCCAAAGAACATATCGATACCTTTGTGGTGATATCTGGGGATAGTGATTTTTCTCCTCTTGTCTCTAAGCTTAAAGAATTAGGCAAGCATGTTATCGGCCTCGGTATGCAAGAATCCACATCCGACCTCCTACGAGATAACTGCGACGAATTCATTTATTACGAAGATCTGGAACACAAGCATGGCGTGCTGCCAGATTTCGATTCCTCGGTTCCCGATAGTAAGAAAAAAGCCTTTAAACTGCTGCTTGATTCATTGCTTGCAGTTCGAAGAGAAAACAAAGAAATAATTTGGTCATCGATGGTTAAGGATACGATGAAACGCAAAAAGCCCTCTTTCAATGAAACCTACCACGGTTACAGGACTTTTAGCGAATTATTGGAAGATGCTGCAAAAAACGGATTGTTGGAACTGGAGATGGATAGTCGAGGGCGCAGTTACATTGTGACCCGCTTTGGTGCGGAGATGAAAACGCGAAAACCCTTTCCAGGTCGAAAGCCTGCTCCCGTAAAAGTCCGGCCTCCTCAAACGCCCCCCATAAGCTTAAAACCCGCGGCTACGGAAGAAGCAACCAATGTTGTCAAAAGCGAACTAGATTCTGTGATTTTGGCACCCACTGAGGAAGTCCGCTATTCAGCGACCGAACCGATTGAAGAATCAATAATTCCTGAAGTTCTCAAAACTGAGGAAGATGATATTATTTTCTCTAGGCGATAATTAAATGCGCTACTTAAATTTCTTCCTCAACCCAGGAAAGTGCATTAAACTAAACTTATGCCAAGAGTAGCAATCATAGGTGGTGGTATTTCGGGACTAACTTTAGCCTTTAGGCTAAAGCAATACTTAGCTGATGTAGACGTTCAAATTTTAGAAAGTGAAAAGAGTATTGGGGGCAAAATAGCCTCGTTCAGGGATCAGGGTTTTATTTACGAATCAGGCCCCAATGGGTTTCTTGACAGCAACCCCTCCACTCTTAATCTCAGTAAGGAACTCGGCCTTTCTGAGCAACTCGCACCTGCAAACGATGCTGCTGCTAAAAAACGCTTTCTCCTCATGGGAGGAAAACTACGCATGCTGCCCTCATCTTTTCTAGGGCTTTTAACAACTGATGTACTTTCTTGGCGAGCAAAATTATCACTCGCATTCGAACGATTTCAAAGTAACAAACAAAACCTTCCTGATGAATCCATTTATGCTTTTGCCCAAAGAAGAGTGGGCACCGAAATTGCTGATAAGCTTGTGGACCCTTTTGTAACAGGGATATTTGCTGGCGATGCCAAACTCGTTAGTTATCAAGCGGGTTTTCCTAGGCTGGCAGCGATGGAAAAGAATTATGGAAGTATTAGTAAGGGGCTCAAAGCTGCTCGTAAAGCTAAGCAAATCAGTAACCCAGAGGGAAGATCTTCAGGCCAACTCTGGTCTTTCCACCAAGGTTTAGGAACACTCACCGATGCCCTTGCAGAGAAATGCGGAAAATTAAACATCAGAGAATTTAAAGCTTCCAATTTGATTCATAACAAGGAATCCAACAAGTGGATTATTGAAGGTAGCAATGGTGAATCCGAATCGTTTGATATCGCGATCCTGTCCTGCCCTGCTTTTTCTCAAGCCGCTATTCTTAAAAACCTTGATGAAATCCTTGCAGATAAAATAGCATCTATTCCCTATAACAGTTTGGCTGTAGTGGTGATGGGTTATCGGAGCGGCGATGTACCGATTCCCCTAGAAGGGTTTGGTTACTTAACCCCCAGTTCCGAAAACCGGGCCATTTTAGGTGTGCAATGGTGTTCCTCGATCTACCGCGGGCGCGCGCCCGCAGGAACCGTGCTGCTAAGGGCAATGTGTGGCGGTGCATCCAGACCTGAAATGGTAGATCTTGATGATGACTCGATTGCAAAAATCGTGTATCGGGAATTACAGGCATCAATGCAGATCCAAGCACCACCTTTTTTTCTTAAGGTGATTCGTTGGAAAAACGCAATTCCTCAATATATGGTCAACCATTTGGAAAAAGTTAAGGACATCGAGAACTTACTTACGAATCATCCGGGGCTGTATGTGACAGGCAATGCTTACAAAGGAATTTCGATAAACGACTGTGTTGAAAACGCTGAAACGCTTGCAGTCCAGATTTCTAGGTGGTGGAATAGAGCTAGAGAAACAATTAGCTAAAACGATAATTTGTTTCACTAACGTAGCAATTGTTTTAAAATATGGGTTATAAATAAAAGTTACTTTTGTTGTGCAGGGAAGCAATTATGAACGATATTATTAGCTTGATATTAGGTGGTGGTCGCGGAACTCGCTTATATCCCCTTACCCAATTACGCAGTAAGCCAGCAGTGCCAATCGGCGGAAAATATCGATTGATCGATATCCCAATCAGCAACTGTATTAATAGCGGCTTTAACCGCATTTATGTTTTAACTCAATTTCTCAGTGTCAGCCTTCACAGGCATATCGCAAACAGTTATAAGTTCGATCCATTCGGAAAAGGATTTGTTGAAGTTCTAGCGGCACAGCAAACCAATGAAGGCCAAAATTGGTATCAGGGTACTGCAGATGCAGTCAGGCAGCAAATCCGATATGTGGTTGAAGACCAGGCAAAAGAAGTTCTAATTCTTTCAGGGGATCAACTTTACCGGATGGATTTTCGCGAGTTACACAACTTCCATCAGGAAACAAAAGCTGATGTCACCATCGCAGTGCTTCCCGTATCCCAAGAGCAGGTATCAGGGTTTGGGATTGTACAGGTTGATGAAACTTCCAAAGTTCATGCATTTATTGAAAAGCCAAAAACTATCGAGGAAATCGAACCCTACGCAGTATCACCAGAATGGCTGTCTAAAAGCGGGATACATGCAACAAATCGCCCCTACCTTGCTAGCATGGGAATCTATTTGTTTAACCGCAAAGCCTTATTAGATCTACTCAACTCGCGCCCACTTGCCACCGATTTCGGAAAGGAAATCTTTCCTCGCAGTATCAAAAATTACAATGTGAAGGCTTTTCTTTTTGATGGTTACTGGGAAGATCTAGGAACCATCAAGGCTTATCACGAAGCAAATCTTGCGCTCGCAACTCATAACCCTCCATTCGATTTTCACAGCCCGAATGGCGTTATTTATACCCGGATGCGATTCCTCCCTGCTTCCAGATTTCACGGGGCCACTCTCTCCAACACGCTTGTAAGCGATGGTTGCGTGATCGAAGAAGGCTCGAATGTCAATAACTGTGTGATCGGGGTACGCAGCAGAATAGGCAAGAATGTCACACTTAAGGAATGCGTTATCATTGGCGCGGATCGTTTTGAAACCGATAAAGAAAGAGCGGACAACCACACCAAGGGCATACCCAACTTAAATGTAGGTGATAACTCTGTAATTCATTGCGCCATATTAGATAAAGATTGCAGAGTTGGAAAAAATGTCAGACTTGTTAACACAAGAAAAATTCAACACGACGAAGGGAATAACTTTGTCATTCGGGATGGAATTATTTGCGTTCCAAGAGGCAGCATAATTCCTGATGGAACTGTCATATAGCAATTGCAACCGTCAGCCTTTAAATCATTTTTTCAAACGATTTGAAAGTACCGAAGTTATGCGAATTGTTTCTTGAGAAAAGCCAATTCCTTCTTCGCAAGGTCCTTCCGACTGGGAATTCCTGATGCTTCATACTCACCATGCAAAACAATGGTTCCTTGAAATTTGGCATCTTTTATGCCCTTGGAAACATCATTCCAGCGCACAATGCCCGATCCTGCAGGAGCAACCTTAAATGCCCAGTCGCCTTTAACTTGCTCCCACAAAATATCTTTGATTGCAATGATGGAAAGCCAAGGGCGCAGGATTTCAAGTTCCATCTTTACTGGGCCACCATTGACAGCCAAATGCCCGGTATCAGCAAATGCACCAACATAATGCGGATCAAAATCGGTTAGCAACTCTTTAAGTGAAACGGCATTATTCCCAATGTTGTTGCCTGAATGTGTGTGGTAAACAGCCTTGACCTTTGTTGCCTGAGCAAGTTTCGAGAAGCCCTGAAGTTTTTTCCGGGCGCCCTGAAGATCATCACTAAAGTTTCCTTTATACGGGAAGTACCCGATTTTAATCATGGGTACACCCGAAAGTGCACAAGCTTCAAAAAGATTCTTCGCATCCTTACTCTCGGCATCAATCAACGAAGTTGGCGCACTTACCAAGGGAATATCTAATTTGTTTTGCTTCATGATTGCAGCAAATTTAGGTAATTCAGCAAGAACGTTGCCGGGTTCGATGGGATACCCAGGCCTAACCGCAAGATCTAATCCATCGACTCCCGTTTCTTTGCAGAATTCAACCAATGCCAGAGGGGCTAATTCCTTGAGTGTCTTAGTGAAGTAAATAAATTGCATGGCAAAACACTCCTAACCCATGATGGAACAAAAGGATTATTTTATTCCATCATGAAGTCTAGCTAAGAGCAAAAGAATAAAGGTTCGAAAGTTATTCGACGGTATTTTCGAGCACGCCAATCCCTGCAATTTCAATCCTGATTACATCACCAGAAAGTAGGGTAAATTGATCAGGAGGAACAACTCCCGTACCCGTTAAAAGGAAGGCGCCATCGGGAAAATCATTTTCTTTAAAGAGCCATGAAACCAGATCTTCAAGCTTTCTAGCCATGGATGCAAGCGATGTTTGTCCTTCAAAAACCTGAGCACCTGCCCGATGAATTTGAAGATGAATGGAACAAGCTTCACCTTGGGGAAGAAACCTTGCAAGGGTAACAACAGGCCCAATCGCACAAGCCCCGGAGTACATCTTTGCTTGGGGAAGATAAAGCGGGTTTTCGCCTTCAATATCCCTAGCACTCATATCATTGCCGATGGTAAAGCCGACAATTTTTCCCGCCGGAGAAACAACCAAGGTAAGCTCAGGCTCAGGGACACTCCACTTGCTATCTTTTCGGATACGGACTTTTTGACCAAAGCTTGCAACCTTTGCAGGAGGAGATTTAAAAAAGAGCTCTGGCCTTTGGGCTTTATAAACGAGATCATAAAATTTGGCAGCCCCTTCCGATTCGCGCTCACGGGCTTCCCTACTACGTAAATAGGTTACGCCAGAGGCCCAAACCTCTTGCTGATCAATTGGCACCAAAGCGATAGTAGAAGCCAAAGGGATTTTTTTTGCAGAGGACTTGGAACGACTTTCAACTTCATGCTCTGGGTTAGCTGCATGAAGAATTTTGGAAAAAAGCCCAGGCTCCTTGGCTAAGTCTCCGAGTACAACAACTTCCTGATCTTGAACCAAGCCAACAAATAACAATCCATCATTACTTTGAAATTTGCCAATTCTCACAGCGATACCCCTTTAATTCAAATTTTTCTTAAAAGATTCCCACAGTTTTGGAACATCCAACAATCGTCCTTTATCTACGAATTCAATTGAGTTTTCCAGTGCCGATTTTAATAAAGGATGAAATGCCACCGCCTGACCTGGTTTAGGCACGGGCGACACAAGCTCCGCAATTATCTTCGATAACAACGCCTCAATCCCCAATCCAGACAAGGCAGAAATGCCAATTGCTCCTTGAGGAATCGAAGAATGCTGAAAGCCATCTAGATCAATTTTATTAGTAACACCAAGAATCTTTTTATTACTAAAAAGAACCGGCGCCTGGATTTCAGGAGCAGAACAATCTTGAACCCAAAGAACCAAATCTGCCTGCTCAGTAGCATTGGTTCCCATTAGCATTCCCGCGTTTTCCAATGGGTCGGAGGTGATTCGTAATCCAGCAGTATCAGCAAAAGAAACAGGCCACCCTTCAATCGCTGTTTCAAGCCAAAGAACATCCCGGGTTGTACCCGGAATTTCTGAAACAATACTGCGCTGGTACCCTGCAAAAATATTCATCAAACTACTTTTCCCGGCATTCGTAGGGCCCGCTAAAACTACCTTCCAAGGTTCAGCCAATCTACCACTTAGATAAAAATACCGCCCTATATCAGAGAGCAAGGCGGTTGCGTTTCTAGAATCTCCTTGATTGATGAAACCCAAGAAAGAATCCAGCCAAAGCCTAAAGGCCCCCTGAAACTGATCAAGTAAAATTTTCGTAGGCTCACTAGTAGTTGCCTGATTCAGTAAAACTAGCGCCATCGCTTGCAGAGGATCTGCAGTAGTGTGTGTAATAAAATCCTGCCAATTGCAAAGGGTCGCACCCTCAGCTTGCAAAAACTCTAAAAGCATAGAAACAACTTGAGTACCACCATGCGGATGTATTTCCAAAAGCATGGGGCTATTAGTTTTACAACTCAAAACAACTTCATCGCCATGCCCTAACCCCAATCGCCCAAGAAAAACAGAACCCGGGGTGGGAAAAATAGGTAAAGGCTTCTTGGTTCTAGGTTTAAAAACCTTGAAGATGATTTCCCAAGCACGAGGCCCAAAAAGGGAAAGAGTTGCAATCGCACTTTTACCAGGCGGAGTCAGGCGTGCCAGATAAGTTTCGCAATGCGTATCATCCATCTACAGATTCCTCAACAAGCAAGGAAAGCCCAGTAAGAACCAGGTTGGGAAAATACCCGTTCCCTTCGTTTAAATGGTTGGCTAAAAGGAGGCCATCGCCTCCTGTAAAAAAGAGCGTTGCTTTTGTGCCAGATTGTATTTCTAATTTCCGAATAAGCATTGAAATGCCACCTACAAAAGCATTGCCCACGCCAAAAGAAATCGCGTCAACAGTATTGGCACCTGCTGTTTGTCGAATTTGATCTGTAACAGATATTTCTGGAAGTTGGGCTGTGTACTGGTTTAAAGAGCGAGCCATTAATTTGAGCCCCGGCATAATTGCTCCGCCTAAAAACCCATCTCTACAGCTTGCTAAATCAACGGTAACCGCACTACCCGCATCAACAACAATTACAGCATCGGTTTCAACTCTGAGTTTTAATGCAGCAAAAGAAGCTACTAGGCGATCGATTCCAGTTACTGAAGGATTATCAACTTTAATTTGCATCGGGAGATCAAGATGGGTCACAACTTTTACTTTATCACAAACATCTAAGAGCCATCGATGGTGTTTTTTAAGGGCATCAGGAACGACGCCACAAATCAAAATAGATTTGACCGAATCTTTACACCGGGCGTTCCAAGACTTCTCCCAGGAAGAAACATCTGCTAGATCAAGTCTAAACTGCTCAAGAAGAACGCCTTGATCAAAAAGCCCCCATTTAATCGAGCTATTGCCTACATCGATAGCAAGAAAAGTTGGAATCATTATTCATCAGGGTTCTTGATTTTTCTAAGTTCCCGGGTTACAGCCTGAATCATAGCTGCCAACCCCTGACCAGTCACCGCAGAAATTGCAATGATTTCTTTGCCCAACTCTTTTTCAAGTTCTTTTTGAACAATATCACTGTCAGTCAATTCGGACTTGCTCAAAACAATAATCTCAGGCTTCAGGATGGTATCTTTACCATGCAAATCTAATTCATTCCGAATGGAATGATAGTTGGCAAGAGGCGTGGTTTGATCCATGGGGAAAGGTTCAAGCACATGGATAATGACAAGAGTACGCTCTACATGGCGAAGGAATTCGTGCCCTAAACCAACGCCCTGATGTGCACCTTCAATAAGTCCGGGTAAATCAGCGAGGATAAAAGCACGCTCACCGCCAATCATCACCTGACCAAGATTTGGGTGCTTTGTTGTAAAGGGATAAGATGCGATTTCAGGATGGGCCCTAGAAAGGCGACTAAGAAGAGTCGATTTACCTGCATTTGGTTTACCAACCAGCCCAACATCAGCGATAACTTTAAGTTCAAGAGAGATATGCTTCTCTTCGCCGGGTGTACCAGGCTGAAATTCTCTAGGCGCCCTGTTAATCGAAGTAGTAAAGAATCGATTACCTTTGCCACCCCTGCCTCCAAAAGCAACAACCACTTGATCGTTGGGGAGGGTTAAATCTTTGAGTATATTGCCCCTGTCGCGGTCGAGAATGAGAGTACCAGGAGGAACAGCAATAACAAGATCATGGGCTTTTTTCCCATGACAATTATCGCCCATCCCAGCACCGCCGCTATCCGCACGCCAATGCTTGCGGTTTACAATATTAGCAAGGCTATCGGTACCTTCGACAGCACGAATAATGACATCGCCGCCGTCGCCGCCGTCGCCGCCATTAGGCCCGCCCTTGGGTATGTATTTTTCCCGACGGAAACTAACACAGCCGGAGCCGCCATCACCACCCTTGACATAAATTGAGACACGATCAACAAACATGATGTAACCCTTCTTTCATTGCTATAAGACAATTTTAGAGAGGGTGAAGAGTAATCAAAGGTATAAATTAAAACTTGAGGGAAAAATCAGTAGGCATTGCGATGGATCATACCGTTAAAAATAGTCATCCAAAGGATACGGACATCCATCCAAGGGGTCCAATGGGTGATGTAATAAAGGTCATATTGCAGCCTTTTTCGCAAAGAAGTGTTCCCACGCCACCCATGAACTTGGGCCCAGCCAGTGATCCCCGCTTTGACGGTCTGCCGAGCCATATAATTAGGAATAGTCTTGCGAAATTTATCAATAAAGACCGGGCGTTCGGGGCGCGGACCTACCAAACTCATTTCCCCGCGAAGGACATTAATCAACTGAGGAAGCTCATCGATACTAGTTTTGCGAAGAAAAGTGCCAAGAATTGTCCTACGATCATCATTTTTCGCAGCCCAAACAGCGCCTGAGGCATTTTCAGCATCCATTTTCATGCTTCGAAATTTAAGCATTTGGAAAGATTTACCATTCAACCCGCATCGTTCTTGGGTGTAAAAAACCGGCCCCCGACTGGTCAACTTTATCAGTACAGCAATGCAAACTAGAAGCGGAGAAATCAAAATAAAACCAACCAAGGAAAGAATAATATCCATACCCCGCTTAAACATTACATTCAGGCCAAAGTGTGGGTTCTCTTTTAAAGAAATTAGGGGCATACCATCTACATCAACGGTAGAGAGGGCCAAGCCAGCAAGCTCAGGGACATCAGCAGCCAATCGAACATCAACAAAAGTGTCCGCAAGTATTTCATAAACATTGCGAACATCATCATAACGGTTCATAGGTAAAGCAATAAAGACATGGCTAACGGAGTATTGGGCAATCAAATTGGGTAGGTCTTCAAATTTGCCCATAACATCGAGATCTTTGTTAAAGGCTGAGACTTGATTTTCAACATAGCCAACATTTTTAATGCCTAACCAAGAGTTTGTTTTGAGGATGGTGGCCATTTTTCTAGCTACCCTTCCGGTGCCCACAATAATTGCAAAAGACTGGTCATAACCCCTAGAGCGAAAATCTCTGATCAATTTCCAATTGATTTGCCTTACAAAGAAAACAGCGAAGACATTGAAGGCGCCAAAGATTGAAACCATGGCTCTTGATCCGGAAAGATCCTTGCGAAAAAAATCGACCGCAAGTAAAAGCAAAACTAGAAAGAAAGTCCCTTTGATTGAACAAAAAGCTTCCTCTCGCATCCTGCGCATGCGGCTTATTTTGTATTGATCCGTGAAATGGTATGCCACGGCGGCAGTAAACAGAACCCAAGGAATATGACTAAAAAGCGTGTCATTTTCATTTGGGATTGAAACAAAAGGTATCCAACCGGTTTCAAATCTCACATGGTAGGCAGCAAGCCATGCAATGCTTGTCGCAATGATGTCGCAAACAAAAAACCAAACAATTATCAACTGACTTCTGCGCTGGATCATGATGCCATCCCTGGCTAATGCCACCTAAAATTACATAGGGTAAATTAAGCTTTGGAGGGCAAAAAAGTCTAGCCCAAGATGTATTGCCTATTTTGACATGATTGGAAGAATATTTGGCGTATGCTGATTTATCTGGAAATAGTTCGTGTAAACTACTATTAATAAATAATAGTTGGCATGAATTGCTTAACTTATTTGACCATGATAATTTGGGAAAGGAATTTTACGATGGCTCATGTTGTAACCCAACCCTGCAATGACTGTAAATACACTGATTGTGTAGCTGTTTGCCCTGTGGAATGTTTCTACATGGATGACAAGATGGTTTATATCGACCCAGCAGATTGCATCGATTGCGAAGCTTGCGTTCCTGAATGTCCTGTTGAGGCTATCTTTTCCGAGTCCAGCGTTCCTGGCCAATGGAAAAGCTTTATTCAGCTTAACACGGATCGAACCAAGATTCTTAAAACCAGCAAAGGCCATATCACAGAAAAGCAAGATCCGCTTGAAGGCCCTGATTGCAAAAAGAAATAAGTTTCTTGTTATATTTTAATCTTAAAGGTTCATCTGAAATTTCCTTAGTCAGATGAACCTTTTTTCAACTCAATTTTCAACTCAAATTGGAACATCCATGAATCTAACTGGAATTTTGATCGTTCAGCTAGGCACACCGGACGAACCAACGGGCCCCGCTTTACGCAGATACTTAAAACAATTCTTATCAGATCCAAGGCTAATCGAAATACCAAAGTTAATTTGGTGGCCAATCTTAAACCTGCTAATACTTAATTTACGCCCAAAACAATCAGCCAAAAAATATGCCCGAGTATGGGATGAAAAAACCGGATCTCCATTAATGCATTTCACCCAAATGCAAACCAAATTATTGCAAGAGAAATTCCCTGGAATACCTGTGGACTTTGGGATGCAAATTGGAAATCCTGCATTGCTTGAAACGATCAAAAAAATGGTCGCTCAAGGCATTGAAAAAATCATCGTTTTTCCAATGTATCCTCAATACTCGGCAACAACAACCGCTTCCGCAATGGATACCCTAGGCATGGCACTGCAGAAAATCCGCAGAGTACCCGCCATCAGGTTTATTCCACCGTACTACCAACACCCAGCATATATCAAGGCATTAGCAACCATTATCCGCGAACAGGAAGCTAAACTTAGCTGGAAACCCGACCACCACTTAATCAGTTTTCATGGTATCCCGATTTCATACTGCCAGCGGGGTGATGTTTACGCAACGCATGTAAAACGTACCACATTTGCATTGGTCAAAGAGATGGGATGGTCTAGAGATTACTGGACACAATCTTTTCAATCTTTGTTCGGAAGAGAAGAATGGCTTAAACCCTACACCGAAGAAACCTTGAAAAAAATGGCCAAAAAGGGGATTAAAAAGGTGTTTGTTAGCACCCCAGGCTTCACCTCTGATTGCTTAGAAACCATTGACGAAATTGGTCACGAAGCCAAGGAAGTGTTTGTTGAGGCTGGCGGTGAAGAGTTATTCCAGTGCCCTTGCCTCAATGATCACCCGGCATGGATTGAGGCAATGAAAACCATTGTCGAGGAAGAAGGCGCCGGCTGGCTTTAAACTAGATAAACCTTAGGGATTATTTCGGCACTTAGGGTCATGCCCCTTGTACTTGTTGTTCCGCAGTACTTTAATTCATCAACGAAATATTAATGCATCTTCCTGATTAGCAACCAACAACCAATCCGATAAGAATACTGTCAGGGAGAACACCGAAGAGCACCTTGAAAGATTCTCACCCCACTTGTTTGAGTTTCGGTTTTTTGTTCTCTTGATTCGAAGTACGGCAGCGCATGGCAGCACTGCCGTACTTTTTTTATTTCACCTTCAAAACCGCTTTAAATCTACTGGTCAAGTTGGCAACACGGATAAGCTCATCGATAGGGCTTGGATGATCATCAACCCTGAAGTCCAACCATCGGTCGCCTAGAGAATTAGGCCCACCATTTGGTTTTACCACTAAAAGAGCAGCAGATTGTTTCCCGCGCTTGTCTCCACCGGCTTTTTCACCCGCTGCCAACGAAGAAAGAAGCCTAACCCCAAGCGAACCTTTAGTTTCTTCAAACCCTTTCGCCATAGAATCCAGTACCTCAGGCCCGGTTAGAAGATTACCTTGGCATGTATAATTTTTCCCCGCTTTAGCACCAGCCCATGGGTTACACTTTGCACCCGTGTAATTTGCTGTCATCCCATTCTTATCAATAACACCTATCTGCCTGATTTCACGGCCTGAATCAGCTTTTATTATTTCATCAAGGGTTTCCTTGGCGTTTTTTCCCTTGCCCATTAGTTCAAGTGCCGCATTACCCAAAAGAACATTCACGCTTGCCTGAGTTGCAACTGCCCCTACCCCTGCTTTGGCCCATGAAACCGCACTGCCAACTGCAAGGTATTTAGATGCAACAGCGATGCCCCACTCGTTAGTTTCTGGATCAAACGCAACTATTGAAAACGTGTTGCAAGTGGCGCGCTCGTCGGGAGGTTGAGCCAAAAAATCGACTTCAGCAAGCAAATAAGCCAATGGGATAAAAAAGAATGTGAAGGTAATGATAAACTTTTTCATAATTATAATTCCTTCTTAAAGGGAACAAGTATAAATAACGTAAGTAAGAAAGAATTTTACCAACAGAAAAAGTATGATGCCAT
The DNA here is from genome assembly GCA_903960945.1 of uncultured Planctomycetaceae bacterium. Classification (GTDB taxonomy): domain Bacteria; phylum Planctomycetota; class Planctomycetia; order Gemmatales; family Gemmataceae; genus UBA969. The sequence continues at coordinate 5,429 of CAJCCR010000382.1, read as the reverse complement.
GAAAGAATATATTCTTGTTACCGTGTGTTCAAAAAAAGAGGAAAGCGAAAATACGTTTTCTCAAAGATTAAGCCTTTTTTGGACTAAAATGCTGAGGCAAACCCCAGAAGAATTCGAAAAAGTATATGCCGAATGCTGTGAATTTGAAAATCACGCAGGAATTCTGAGCCGAAAGTACGCCATCTTGCCCGAACTTGCTAGCCCCCTCAAAACAAAACTCCTTAACGAAGGATTCGAGGTCTTGGACATTGAAATCGATGACTTTTACTCCCCCTATGAAATCACTGCACCAGATTGGATGCAAATCGAACACTAAATTTTTTACCCACCGGGGAACCCCTCTTGCCCCCGATGCAGCTAAATCATTATTCTTGTGCTGGAGTTCAGTTCTCCAGAACAAGAGCGGAAGTCATGAACATTTTTATAAGTGCCGGCGAACCAAGCGGTGATTTGCATGGCAGCAATCTAGCCAAGGCACTGTTAGCCCACAATCCAGCCATCGAATTATTTGGGTTTGGTGGTAGCAAGATGCAGGAGGCGAACTGTAAGCTAATTTATCCATTAGCAGATTTTGCAGTGATGGGGTTGTACCAATCGTTGAAAGCCTACCCACAATTCAAAAAAATCCTGCAACTAGCAATTGATCATTTTGTGCGATGTAAGCCAGATGTTTTAGTACTCATTGATTACCCAGGATTCCACTGGCATCTTGCTGCTGCTGCTAAAAAGTTAAGTATACCAGTAATCTATTTTGTACCACCGCAAATATGGGCATGGGCCTCTTGGCGAGTGAAAAAAATGCGCAGGCTTACCGACCTCGTACTCTGCAATTTCCCTTTTGAAGAAACATGGTTCAAGCAAAACAATGTTCCTGCCAAGCTTATAGGTCACCCGTTTTACGACCAGATTCTAAACCAAAAACTTGATGAAGAATTTATAGCACTCGAAAAATCAAAACCAGGATTGCCCATAGGGATTCTTCCTGGTTCACGAAACCAAGAAGTTGCGATGAATTTCGAATCTCTATTTAGGGCAGCAACACTCCTTAACAAACAACATCCGGAAACAAGATTTCTGGTTGCGGCATTTTCTGAAGCCCACAAAACAACTATTCTCGACAAAATCAAAAACACCAATCTTCCAATCGAAGTTCATACGAAAAAAACCCCTGAAATCATGAACCTAGCTTATACCTGCGCCTCGGTTTCCGGATCGGTAAGCTTGGAACTTCTTGCAGCGCAAACCCCTTCCGTCATAATTTTTCAAACATCGCCCCTAATGTCGATTGTTGCGCGCATGCTTAAGAATACGCCCTACATCACCCTAGTAAATTTGCTAGCAAAGAAAGAGCTTTTTCCTGAACGATTTGGCTATTATTGCAGTTCAAATTGGGTATGCGATCAACTAAGTGAATGGGTGAAATTTCCAGAAAAACGCAATGCATTGGCACAAGAATTAGGCGTATTAAAGGCCTCAATAATGTCAGCAGGCGCTTCCAAAAAAGGTGCAATTGAAATCATTAACTTTATTGAAAACAAAAAAGCTCAGGCAGTAAGCGCTGCCTGAGCTTAAATGATTAAAGACCTAATTAGAATTGAATCCCACCGTTATAAAGTAAAGAAATATTAGATAAATCGCTGTTGTTCTGGCTTTGCAAAACATCATTCCAAATGTAATCCCACTCCAACCTAAGACCTGCAATCAAATTGACCTTTCCAAAAGGTATTTGCAAATCAGAATGGATCGAAAGAAATACAGCACCAACAGTGTCTTTCAAGTTTGGGAAACCAACAAATTCAGTTTTCGCCGAACCATATCTACCACCAACATCGCCACCAATTCGCCATGAGTTATCTTTGTTAAACGCATCGCCTCGGAGGTAATATTCTTTCCCACCCGACAAGTTAACAAAAGTGGTATTCAAAGAGATAATACCAACTGTGGGATTAAGTGTGATCGCCCTATTAACACCGATGCCAAATTCGCCACTACGATCAAGATAAGGAAGGTTAAAAAGTTGAATATTAGCTTCTCGATTATTGCTGTTGTAGTGAGTATTTGAAATCCCAAGATCAACAACCCAAGCTTGATCAGCTTCTGCATTGAAGAAGAGCGAGCGAGCACCACCGCCAATATTCCAACCTGTCTGCAATACATTATTAAAAGTACCACCGCCCACGGTAAATTCAGGCCCTGTCCTAAAATAGGTTTCAAGAAGAATGGGCCCGGATTTGCATTTTCCTGTGGGGCCACAACAACCAGCGTCTCGTGGGTATAAAATCCATTCCGATAGAGTTGCCCGAGTTGGATTTATGGTTGGACTTTGGTTATCAGAATCATTCAAGTTCCCAATGGAACTTGGAGTTGGAGTGCCATATCCCGCAGAGGGATCTTGCCCCCAACTTTGATTTCCAAGTATTCCAAGTAATCCCAAACTCAAAAACAAAATCTTCAATGCTTTCATTCCAACCTCGCGACTAGAAGCGACGAGAAACTTCAGTGCTTGGCTCAATCCAAACTCCTGAAACTTAATCACTACACTTGAACGCCTAAAGCCTTTTAAAGACAAAAAGGTATCCAATAATTCATCGGATTATATTTGGGAAGAATTTAACAAGAATGCCGCTTGTGATGAAAATAAAGCTTTTGTGGCTTATAAGCAATAAGATGGGCAACTACAAGAGGACGCATACTACCCATCTTTGCATTCCTTAAGTCGAGCGCTGGTGTTTATCGCATTTGTTTAAAAAAAAGGCAAAGCCCATCAAGATTTCAAATAGTTGGTTGCCCTCGGCCAAGTTTTCAAAGATAATTCGTCTACTCGAAAAAACTAAATGGAGACTTTAAAATGTTAATCTGGAAAAAGAATCCCCTTCACTTAGCTATTTTAACTTTTGCTTTGTTGAATCTAAATCAACTCAGAGCGGGCCAATCGAACAGCCTTATGGATGTTTCGCAGGACGGGAAAAGAATTGCGGTTGCGAATACCGACAGTGGAACCGTAACCGTATTTGATGTTCAATCAAGAAAACCCATTGCCGAAATTCCCATTGGAACAAAACCTGAAGGGGTCACATGGATAGGGAAAAGCCCCCTCATTGCAGTCACGCTTTATTCAGAAGACAAAGTAGTGATCATCGATTGCGAAAAATTATCCGTGGTAAAAACAATTACAACGGAAGACGAACCTTATGGAATAGTATCCACGGTAGATGGAAAAAAACTTTATGTTACCCATGAATACCCCGGGAAGATTTCTGAAATCAATACTGCAGACTTCAAAGTGACTCAAGTTTTTGATGCAGGAAAAATGATCCGAGGAATCGCATTATCCCCTGATGAAAACAACTTATTTGTAACCGAATTTTATACTGCCTCAGTAAACAAGCTTGAAGTTGCAACGGGCAAAAGGCTTGACCGTTGGCAAGGCCGAGAGGATGATAATTTAGCCCGTCAAATCACCGCCCACCCCACTAGGCCCAAAGTTTATTATCCCCACATTCGTTCCCGTACCCATGTCATCGATGCGGATGGCTCTATTTTTCCTGAATTCACAATTTGCGACACTTCAGGTTTGCCCGACAAAACAAGACGCATGACGGTTGCAATGGACACATTCAATGGTGTCTATGTGGTTGCAACACCTTGGGAAACAGCAGTTTCCCCTGATGGGAAAACCATTTATATAATTTACTCTGGCACGAATGATATGAATATCTGCAAGGTAATGGATGATGATTATTCTGAAATTCAGAGAGTTGGAACTGCAATAAGACTTGGAGTAAACCCACGGGCCATCCGAGTGAATCCTAACGGTAAAGAAGTTTATGTCTACAACGCATTGCAATTTGATGTAACCATTCATGACCCAACCACCATGACAAAACTGGCAAGCATGAAATCTTGCAACCCGCCCAAAAGCCCAGAGTGGGTACGAGGCAAAATCCTTTTTGACACGTCACTTTCCCCCATGACATCTCGCAGATGGGTTGCCTGCTTCTCATGCCACCCCGATGGCAATTCTGATGGTAGAATTTGGGACAACCCTGAAGGGTTACGAAAAACCCCACCCATGGCTGGATTGGCACATACCCACCCGTTGCATTGGTCTGCAGATCGGGATGAAGTTCAAGACTTCGAATACACGATTCGAGGCAAGTTGATGCGTGGGTACGGCCTTACGAGAGGGCCACTCACCCCTAAAAACGGGTTTGAAAAAACCGAACTCAAAGAGAAACTTTCCGGCAAGTCTGCTGACCTTGATGCGCTTGCTATTTACTCCAACTCTTTTGGTTTTACTCTTTCGCCCCATATCGAGGCCCCGGGCAAACTTTCGAAACAAGCCGAGCGGGGCAAGGCTTTGTTCTTTAACAATCAAGTTGCCTGCGCATCATGCCATTCTGGCCCTTATTATTCTGACAGCCAACTTGGGGCCAAAGGAAAAATTCATGATGTAGGAACAGGTAACGATGACCCATCTGAAAAAATGGGGACTCAGTACGATACCCCAACTTTGCTTGGAATTTACCGCAGTGAACCCTACCTTCATCATGGCAAAGCCAAAACCCTGATGGAAGTGCTTACAACCCAGAATTTAAAAGACAAGCATGGTAAAACGAGCCATCTTTCTCTTTCCGAAAAAGAAGATTTGGTAGAATTTCTTAAGGCATTACCTTATGAGATGCCGCCTGATGAAACGCCTAACACTGTCAAGTTTCGATTTACACCTAAAAAGTAACATGGAGCGATTCGATTGAGTAATGATTTAAAATCCCGGTACGAAGCGGGAATAGAGCTTGCCCAAAAGGCGGCAAAAATTGCGATGGGGTACTACGAAACCGCACTCGATATTGAATGGAAAAACGATGAAAGCCCGGTCACCGTCGCAGACAGAGAGGCCGAAAAATTCCTGCGTTCTTCCCTCAATAAATATTTTAAACAAGATGGCTTCCTAGGCGAAGAGTACGACGATGAACCGGGCGATTCTGGTTATCGCTGGATAATCGACCCCATCGATGGCACCCGGAATTTCGTTCGCGGGATACCGATTTGGGCCACTCTTTTGGGCCTCGAATATAAGGGCGAAATGCTGGCAGGCATTACCGTGGCCCCCGGGCTTAATCAAACCTATCGGGCCCTTAGAGGCGATGGCGCCTTCCGCAATGACATTAAAATCAATGTCTCAACCATCAACACTTTGGGCGCTTCACAACTCTTTTACTCCAGCATTTCTTGGTTTGTTAAAGCTGGAATGGAAAAAGAATTTCTTGCACTTGCTAGTGCAACAGAAAAGCAACGGGGCTTTGGCGATTTCTATGGCTTCGTTCTTGTAGCCCAAGGCGCTGGAGAAATAATGATTGAACACGGCGTACACGCCTGGGATGTTGCTTCTATCATTCCACTCATCGAGGAAGCAGGCGGTAAATTTT
>CAJCCR010000381.1 GCA_903960945.1 uncultured Planctomycetaceae bacterium | reverse complement strand
CATGCACTAAGGCATGGCCGCAACCTGCAGGAAGGAAAAAAAATCATTCTTCGGGGCAAACCCAGTCTCTACGCTGCGCGGGGTGAGTTTCAAGTCATAGGCGAAGATGTAAAACTTATGGGAATTGGTGAGCAAGAACTTCTTTTAAGGCAACTTAAAGAAAAACTGAAAGCCAAAGGGTACTTCAATCAGGAAAGAAAAAGGGCGATCCCTCTTTTCCCGAATAGGATCGGACTAGTCACAAGCGCAACAGGTTCAGCTGTACGCGACATGCTTGAAGTGCTTGGAAAACGATGGCCGATGGCAGAAATCTGGATTTCTCCTGCAAGAGTTCAAGGCGACTCCGCACCCTCTGAAATAGCCAATGCAATAAAACTACTTAACCGCTCCAGCCTGATTGAAGATTTCAAAATAGATGTAATGGTGGTTGGCAGAGGAGGGGGTAGTTCTGAAGATTTATATGCCTTTAATTCCGAAATTGTTGCAGATGCACTTTTCGAATCCTTAATCCCAACAGTTAGTGCGGTGGGCCACGAAGATGATTTTACACTCGCAGATCTTATTGCAGATTTAAGGGCTGTCACCCCCACCGAGGCTGCAACCAGAATATCACCTAACCAACACGAAATTGCTGGTCATCTAGAAGCTTCAGCAGAATACATGCATCAGTCCATAGATCTAAAAATCCAGAAGTTTCAACAGCATTTAAAATTACTCTCGACACGAAGATGTTTGCAAAAACCATTGGATTATTTGAATCAAAAATCGCAACGCATTGACGACACGATCGAAAAGTTCAATCGCACTTCAAGCACCTTTATGCGCCAAAAAACAGAGAAAATTACATTTTTCATTGAAAAGCTGCAATCACTTAGCCCGCTTAATATCCTTACCCGGGGCTACAGCATCACCATGAAGGCAAAACAATTTGAATCTGATAAAGCAACAGTGATTTCTTCTACAGAATCTTTGGCCCCAGGCGACTTGCTTTGTACTAGGCTGCACAATGGAACTGTTATCAGCGAAGTTAAAAACATCGAAAACTAATCACCATTTGGAGAGTTAAAGCACCATGGCAATTAAAAAAAATACAGCCCAAAAATTCGAAACCTCACTCAAAGATCTTGAAGAAATTGTCAGAGAACTCGAAAACAGTCAGATCGATCTTGATGACCACCTTAAGCTTTACGAAAAAGGTATTCGCTTAATTCAAAGTTGCCAACTTAGCCTCAAAGAAGCTGAACAGAAAATCCAGCTTTTAAGTGGAGTTGATGCTTCAGGGCAACCCCTTTTGCAAAAATTCAACCACGAATCCACTGAAGGAAAAGAGCAACAAGGATTGTTTTCAGTGGAAAAAGACAATTCACCCAGTTAACTTGATCGACAAAGCTTGCCTGATCGCTATTATTTTACAAATGCTTAGGCGAAGCTTGCAAAGGTTAACTATACCTGTTGGCGGTAACCTAGGAACTAATGCTATGATACAGCCCTAACATTTGCCGTTGGTATTTAAGGAAACAAGAGTGTTGCAAAAGATATCCATGGATCAGGATAATTTCCTCAGTGTTTGGAAAACCCTAGCATCCAAAGTTGATACTCATTTAAGTAATTGCCTTCAACAGCAAGAAGGTATGCCTGTTCGTTTGTTGGAAGCAATGCGCTATAGCGTGCTTGCCCCAGGGAAAAGGCTAAGGCCTGTCCTTGTATTACTGGCATCAAACGCCTTTGGTTTTGAAAACACTAACCCATGGCCCGCAGCTTGTGCTGTAGAATTTATTCATGCTTATTCTTTGATTCACGATGATCTTCCTGCTATGGATGATGATGACCTAAGGCGTGGCAGACCGACTTGCCATAAAGTCTATGGCGAGGCCTTGGCAATACTTGCAGGCGATGCGCTTCTTACAAAAGCCTTCGAGGTGTTAGCAAAAAGTTACCCAGCCCTAACCGGAGCAGAATGCTGTTTAGAATTAGCAAAAGGGGCAGGGGCCAGCGGAATGGTTGGGGGCCAAGTAGAAGATTTAGCGTGGGAAGGAAAACCTGGAGTGCGAGGTGAAGATCACCCTAAAGAAGCAACTATAGAGCACTTAAAAAATTTGCATGATCGAAAAACAGGGGCTTTAATTCGCACAAGTCTAAAATTAGGTGCTATTGTTTCATTTGCTAGCCAAAACCGAACACCCCCCGAAGATTTGTTGCAGATACTTGATAACTACGGTCAAAACATAGGTCTAGCTTTTCAAGTAACCGACGATCTTCTCGATGTTCTAGGAAAATGCGAATCTGCAGGAAAACGAGTTGGAAAAGATGCACAAAAGGGTAAACTAACCTATCCCGGTTTATTGGGGATTGAACAGAGTAAGCTTTTAGCGGTAGACCTTTGTAAAAACGCGCAAAATCTGGCAAGCCAGCTTGGCCCCAATGCTGCGCCTTTGATTGATTTGGCGGATTACCTTGTTTCACGCGATCATTAAGTATAATGAAAACACATCTGGCAATCGACGCCGGGTTTTAGGATGCACAAAGGATAGTTGCAATGCATAGAATTCTTCCGAAAATTGAAGGCCCCGAAGATCTTAAACTTCTTGATCATCAGGAACTAGAAATCCTATGTCAGGAAATGCGAGACGAATTAGTCCGAGTACTAAGTTTAAGACCTGCGCATTTTGCCAGCAATTTGGGCGTGGTTGAATTATGCGTTGCCCTTCACTTAAGCTACGATTTCACCAAAGACCGCATCATCTGGGATACCGGGCATCAGATTTATCCCCATAAATTAATTACGGGCCGTTATCGAAATTTTGATACCATCCGCACCAAGGGTGGCCTCATGGGTTACCCTAATCCCGCGGAAAGTGATTTCGATCTTTTTATGACAGGCCATGCAGGCTGCAGCCTATCTACCGCTCTTGGATTAAAAGTCGGCGACGACCTTAACGGCAATACCGACAGGCACAGTATCGCAGTTATAGGCGATGGAGCCCTTCCTTCGGGGATTGTTTTTGAAGCACTTAATAACGCCGGTGGGCTTGATAAAAACCTACTCGTGATTCTTAACGACAATGAAATGTCGATTTGCCCAAGAGTGGGATCGCTCGCAAAATGCCTCGATCAAGCAAGATTAACCTCGCTTTACCAAGATTCAAAACGACAAATAAAAGACCTTCTGGAAAAGATTCCATTCGGCAGCGTCGCCAAACAAGCACTTGAACAACTAAAAGACGGACTCAAAGCGTCTTTAATGGGCGGAAGATTGTTTGAAGAGTTTGGTTTCCGCTATTTTGGCCCAATTGATGGTCATGACTTACCCGGAATGCTCAAATGGTTTGCCGATATCAAAGAACAAAAAGGTCCAATCCTTTTGCATGTGCTCACCCAAAAAGGATGCGGTGTACCTCAGGCAAGTGAAGATCCTGTTACATTCCATACTCCACCGGTTTTTGAAAAAGTCGGCCCTGAACGAACTCTTATTTCAATGAAACGCGGAGGCAGTAAAGGCTACACCGATGCTGTAAGCTCTAGCATTTTTAAAATCATGCAGGAAAACAAAAAAGTTTGCGTAATCACTGCAGCCATGTGCCAAGGAAACAAACTGGAGAAGATCCGAGAGGTATTTCCCGAGCGATTCTTTGATGTGGGTATTTGCGAATCCCATGCTGTCGCATTTGCAGCGGGTCTCGCCAAAACTGGCAATCGCCCTATCGTTGATATTTATTCAACATTCTTACAGCGATCTTTTGATCAGGTTTTCCAAGAAGTATCATTACAAAATCTACCTGTACTCTTTTGCTTGGATCGTGCGGGGATTACCGGCCCTGATGGCCCGACCCATCATGGAGCTTTTGATAACACCTACATGCGGGTTTTTCCCAACATGACCGTTATGGCTCCTGGTGATGAACTTGATGTTGAACCAATGATTCGCCTTTCACTGGCTCACAATGGCCCCACGGTTATTCGATATCCAAAAGCTAATCTCGAGCGTATTAAACGCGATTTTGTACCCCTTGAAATCGGCCAAGCAGAAGTACTTGAATGGGGCGAAGACATCACCCTTATTGCCTATGGAACCCTGCTTGACGAGTGCTGTAAAGCTGCTGAAGTTTTACGCGAAGAAGGCTTCCAGGTTGGCATTATCAATGCCCGATTCTTAAAACCATTAGATAAAAACACCTTGTTTAAAGCCATGGAAGAATCCAACTTGGTTGTTACCATCGAGGAAGGATCTTTAGAAGGTGGGTTTGGCAGTGCTCTTCTTGAAGCCGCCAACTTTGCTGGTATTGAAACCCGCAAGCTCATTCGACTTGGGTTACCCGATAGTTTTGTCGAACATGGTGAAAGAACTGAGCTTCTTCATGACTTGGGGCTTGATGCCATCGGCATAGCCAACACTGCAAAGCAATGGTTTGCCAAGGATGTAAGCGCCTCCAGACAAACCCTTGGAAAATAACTTACGGACCTCTACACTTGATGAAAATTTTCATCCTCGGAAATGCCCAACGCCCTGGCGTGACAACCCAGTCAGAAAAACTGCTTCCCCTGCTTAAAAAGCACTTCGAAGTTGTACTTGTTGATCTTGAGCAAAAAGAAGATCTTTCCAAACACAAAGCTGATCTTACTTTTGTTTTGGGAGGAGATGGTGCGATCCTTAGAGCTGCTAGACAAATGGGCTATAACCAAATCCCAGTACTTGGCATAAACCTTGGGCGCTTGGGATTTCTGGCAGATTTGAATATTGCGGAATTGGAAGAATGCATTCCTGAGATCGCCAAAAGCAATTTCAGGATAACCAACCACCTGATGTTTGAATGTCTTACCAATGTAAAAGATAAATCCGGCCCCTTTCTCGGCCTTAATGAAATCTCGATCCATGCTGGTGCCCCTTTCCATATGGTTGAAATTGATTTAATTGTCGATGAAGAAACCGTTTGCACCTACATGGCAGACGGATTGATCATGAGCACCCCGATTGGATCAACGGCCTATAATCTTTCAGCGGGTGGCCCTATTTTAAATCAAGAAATTGAAGCGTTTGTCATCAACCCCATTTGCCCACATGTGCTTACAAGCCGATGCGTGGTAGATTCCTCTGCAAAAATTTACAATTTGGTCATGAACCGGGTAACTAAAGGGACCAGCCTAGTTATCGATGGGCAGGAAAAAATCCCTCTCGTTAAAGGCTCCAGAATTACCTTCAAAAAAGCACCGGTAAAATTCCAATTAGCCAAGGTTCCCAATAAGAACTTTTATCGAACTCTTCGTGAAAAATTGAATTGGGGTGTACACCCAAACTACCGCATTGAAACCAACTAAAACTATGCACAACAACAACTTATACTGCATTAAAGCAGTAGTCTCCGGAATGGTACAGGGTGTTGGATTTAGACAAACAGTCATTCAAATCGCCCAGCATTTCGAACTATGTGGGCGGGTTAAAAACCTCCCAAATGGAACCGTGGAACTCTCGGCCGAAGGAGATAAGGAAAAGGTTGACTCGTTCTTAAAATTGGTACAAGATAGATTTCACGATAACATCACAGATATAAAGGTAAATATTATTTCTTCTCTTGGCTATGTCGACTATAACATAGATTATTAAAGTGCTACTTTTATCTATTTGTATGGTGTTTTGCTAATTAATATGTTGGTTTTTCCCGAGGCTTGGATCTTATGAACTTATCGTTTCAACAATGGCTTATCGAATCAGGTTTTATTTGGGCTCAATTTTTAGTTGCCATTCCTTGGATGATCACTCTTTTCTTCTCGGATAATTACTCCAACACAAAACCCAAAACTATTGCATTATTAAGCACCTTGGCAACAATGTTTATTATAGGTGCGATATTTCCCCCGATTTTTCACACCTTCCTTCAAGAAACTAATAGCATCGAAACCGCTGGCAGAGTTTATGGTGGAATCTTTCAAACACAGTTAATACTTGATACCTTTGTTCTTACTTTTTTCGTCCTACTCAAAATCTGGCCTAAAGGTGGCGCTGTTGCTCAAGCCGCTTTTCGTGAGGGCATTAGGCAACCTATGTTTTGGCTCCTTTCCAGCCTCGCCCTTTTTGCTCTGCTTGTTTCCCCTTTTATTCCTTACTTCACCTTCGGTGAAGATCTGATTATGGTTAAAGAGCTAGGCTACGATACCATCATGCTAGCAGCAGTGGTGTTCGGAACTTTGGCAGCCAGTATTTCCGTAAGTGAAGAAATCGAAGGCCGTACCGCAGTTACCCTGATGAGTAAACCGATTTCACGCAGGCAATTTCTTCTTGGTAAATTTGTTGGCATCCTTCTTTCCGCTTTTCTCATGTCCTCGATTTTGTTTGTCATTTTTCAATCCATTCTTCTTTACAAACATTGGCTCGACAGAATGGATCCAGTATCTAACCCCGAATGGATAAAACTCTTTTTATCCAACTCGACTCTACCATCCGAAACGAAAGATCTTATCAACGGGCTTGCCTTCTGGACACAACACACACTTGAAACATTTCCCGGCCTAATCCTTAGCTTTTGCCAAGTCAGCGTTTTGGTTTCAATTTCCGTCTCGCTTGCAACTCGCTTGCCTATGGTTGTAAATCTTAGCACCGTACTTGTAATCTATTTCCTTGCACACCTTACCCCCGTACTGGTTGCAATTGGTGAAAAAGCAAAAGCAACAGACCCTGATTCTCCAGTTTCGCGACTTCTTGGATTTATGGCTGGAGTCTTCGATTTATTCCTTCCAGGCTTGGAGTTTTTCCGGGTGGGACCAGCCATCGTTGGCGATACACCTCCAGATTTTATACCCTTTGCTATTTATGTTTTGTCGGTCAGTTTCTACGGATTAATTTACACTACAGTTGCGCTTATTGTCGGACTGATTTTGTTTGAAGATCGAGATCTGGCTTAGTTAGTTTTTTCGCCATGGATTTGGCACTTACACGGGTGGGATATGCCCGAAATTATTGACCATGAACTGTTTTTTTTCAAACTTATCAACTACCAATCCACCCATCGTTGGTTGCGTTATGTTGCATTTTTTCTATCGTTTCTAAAATATTCAGCAATTTTATTTGTCTTATTTCTTTGTTGGTGCACCTGCTTTTTTCTTTTTTCAGAAGCACTCCCATTCATAAAAAATGAAACCGCTTTAACGCCAGGGCCTAAAACTTCTTCTGCATTTGTAAACCATTTTTGGACTTGGATTTCGCTTCACGGCTGGGGCCCAAACCCACAAATTGCAATTTCAATACTCATCCCCTCTTTCAGCTTTTCTTTCCTTGTAATCCGCTTGTTGGAACAATCAATCTGTTTCTATGGTAAAGAAAAACAACTCTCCATATTACAAAAAGTTTTCTATCAGAATGATTTTTTAAAATCCCAGCAATCACTGCTAAACCACACAGGAAAAATTGCGGATGTAGATAAACTCATCGAAAAAACTGGCGAACTCTTTTTGCTTTACACCTCAAAAATACAACCAACGATTATTGCAATAATTCTTTTTACCACCGCAGGACTAATTGCAAATACAGCCCTTTTTCTTATATTCTCTGGGATATTCTTTCTAATCCTTGCCATTCAGACAATTCTTGCAAACAAAATCAACCTCTTCCTTCAAGAGCAAAAACAATCCTCTGCAACCGAATCAATTTGGTTTCTTAAACTTTACAATGCCATGTCCTTTTCTAAAGCTTTCGGACTTTCACACATATGGCTAGAAAAACTTTCGATTGCATCCAAGAAACATCTAAACACAAAATTAAGAATCAACCTCTACATCAACCTTGAACAACACCTCGGCTATTTTTGCTTCATTCTATGCCTCGGAATTTATCTTCTGTTGTCCGAAATATTCCTCACCCTTAAAATCACAAGCACACCCGATTTGTTCATCTCAGGCTCGACCGCTTTCTTTACTGCTTTTTATTCAAAACTATTAATTAACTGCAAAAACATAATGACCGAGAATTTCCCAGCAACAACGGAACTATTTAAAAAACTGGAAGATAAATCTGGATTTACCCAACATCACGAAGGCTCACTTGCTTTCCCAATTTTCAAAAGAATACATTTAGATGCGATATCTATTAAAAACCGTTTCAACAACCCTTTAATCAACGACCTTACTCTTCATATTGATAAAAATAGTCGCATCGGTTTTGCTGGCCTTCAGAAAGAACAGCGCACAGCACTTGGTCTTCTTTTATCTTGCGCTCTTACCCCGGACATGGGCGAAATACGCTTCGACAACATCAACGCAAGAAGTTTAAACATCAATTTAATTCCAAAAGAAATAAATTTCGTTCCAGAACTCTTCCAAATCATGCCTGACACTTTCCAAAACATCATATGCAATTACTCACAAAATCCTGACTGGCCAAGAATGCTTGAGGCAGCAAAGATTACCAACGTTCATGGAACCATTCTTTCTCACCCAGATAGTTACAATTTTTTTTACGACCCCGAAAACAACCCTGCTGATTCTGTTTTCCAATTTCTTCTTGGCATAACTCGATCCGTTTACCTAGACGCAAAAACACTTATCTTGGAAGAACCTCACAATCTTGATCCAACCCTGAACCAAGATATTATTAATGCTGTTTACGAAAAAACATTTGGAGGAAAAACTATTATTTTCCTCCAAGGAAGTGAAGCAACTCTGTCTAATTGCGATAAAGTTTACTTTTTTCAAAACAAAAGGGTAATCGCTTCGGGTACACACAAAACCCTTTCACAAGATTACCCAGGATACCATTTAATCAATAATCTTTAAGAATCGGCACGATACAAGTTTGTGGCTTTCCGCCTGTCACTTGAATTTTCTTGTCCCAATCCACAAAAACATTCACTTCACTCCGAACACCAAATTCTTCAAGATAAATCCCTGGTTCAATGGAAAACAAACTTCCGGGAAGAATCTTTCTCGTATCCAAGGTCTCTAATCCATCAATATTTGCTCCATTCCCATGGGTTTCTTTACCAATCGAATGGCCGGTACGGTGGCAAAAATATTCCCCATAACCAGCCTTAACTATCACCTCTCGAGTCACATTATCAATTTCCCAACCTTCGATTGTCGTACCATCCGCAAAAGCTTTTGTAACTTTCTCAATCGCTGCATCACGCGCACGGGAAACAATATCAAAGATTTTTGTGTATTTTTCAGGTACAACAGTTCCAACAAATCCTGTCCGAGTAAGGTCGCTATAAATACCTTCAGGATCGTTTAACTTGGCCCACAAATCAACAAGGATAAAGTCTCCCTCTTGGATCTTTCGATCTGTTTCGCTGGAAGTAGAATAATGCGGGTCACCGCTATGCGAGTTAACCCCAACAATTGGTGCATGATCCGTAAACAAATTATTTCTGGAAAAATGTTCCATAATAATCCGAATAACATCACTTTCTTTAATTTCTATTTTCTTTCGTATTGATTCCGCAATAAAACGAAAAACAACTTCGTACGCTTCTCGTGTATGAACTGCTGCATCGAGATGGTTTTGAAATTGTTTTTTGTTCAAGCAAGATTCAAAAACTTGAATCAAATCACCGGAAGAAACCACATCGACTCCAAGAGATTTGATGAATTCAATAGTCCCAGCATCAACTCTCGATAGATACGGAATGGCATTATTCGGAGAATATTCCATTGCGATTCTTTTATTGCCTGCCAAAACTGTTTTTAAGGATGATTCTAATTCCTGCCATCGGAGATAAATTTTTGAAGTCCCTGGGTAAGAAGCAAGTGCGGCTGGTTCGATTTTATGATTAATTTTTACAGGATCACCGCTTGCAGGAATAAAATAAAACCAGCGTCTTGAGAGAAAAAGCTTTTCAGATAACCCAAGCACCCGCCTTGCCAAGGGATTGCAAAAACGAAAATCATAAAGCAACCACCCATCAAAACCGAATTCTTTTAATTTTTCTTGTATCTTTTCCAGAGAAAACATTACACACCTGCAATCTTTTAGAAGTAAATTTTCGAACACGATCAACATAGGTTATAATCTAAAGTATTAGGTTGATTTAACCCTTTAATTTAAATATTGAAATTAGATTATCATGGATATGGATCAATTCAATCTTGAACTTTCAGACCCGAGTCATCAATTCCACATAATGCACATGGAAATTGCACTCGAAGAAGCTCGTCTTGCCGAACAAGAAGATGAAGTCCCTGTGGGGGCTCTGATTGTTTCTGCCAAAGAAGGCATCATTGCCAGGGCACACAACCAAAGAGAACTGCTTAAAGATCCAACGGCGCATGCGGAGATGATTGCAATCACCCAAGCAGCGCAATTCTCACAATCATGGCGCCTTGAAAACTGCATTTTATATGTAACCCTTGAGCCTTGCCCCATGTGCGCTGGAGCAATCGTCCAATCGCGTATACCCTGGGTTGTTTATGGCTGCATGGATCCCAAGGCAGGGGCCTGCCATTCCCTTTTTAATCTTTTAAATGACCCTAGGCTAAACCATCGAAGTAGGGTTGTTACTGGCGTACTTGAAAGTGAATGTTCCAGCATTCTTTCTGAATTTTTCCAGAAAAAAAGGCATAACCGTAAAGGTTTTCCCAAATTGTGATAATCACAAGGTATTTTGAATTTTAAATTGTCAAACTTATTACGCATTTTTAATCCTGTGGTAGATTCCATTTGATACCATTTTTAAAAGGGATTTTGTAAATGCGAACTTTCTACCTTACCTTAATTTTGTTTATCTGCGGGTATACTGCTGAAGCCGCAGACAACCTTAGAGTTTTTTCCCAACCCGAAATCCCCTCCCAAGAAGTTCTAGACAGACTTAACCTTAAAATGATGTGGCGAGCGTTCTCACCCATGGAAGGAAAGCGGGATGGCTACCACGATATTCAAATTTCAGAAAATCAAGTTATAGCCCAAACTCGAAGTGGCACAATTATTGTTTTTAATTCAGAAACAGGCGAAGTCATTTGGAAATCTCACTTCGGCAAACCTTATCAAGTATTTTTTAACCTTGCTTTCAATGATAAATTTGTTTTTGCAGTCAACGAAAATGATCTTTACGCTCTTGATAGAAAAACTGGTAATATTGCCTGGCAATCCAGTTTTGGAATATCGATTTCTGCACCCCCATCAGTCGATAAGCACCACCTATATTTATCTGGGTCAAACGGCAGAATTTATTGTTATGCACTACCTTTGTTCAAAAAGAATGGTGAGTTTTCCGGTTATGAAAAATCAGACTTTTTTAATCGTATCACAAAAAAAGCAATTGTTGATGTTCCCGATAACGATGCTGAAGCTGATGCTTTAGCTCCCGCCTTTGGTGCAGGCGCATCTCGTTCGAGAGGCCCCCAACCAAAAATTATCTGGGAATTTCAAACCCGACTTATTTTAAATTACCCACTCTTGGTCACTGATGAAATTGTTTCTGCGGTTGGCATTAAAGGCGACTTGGTTGCCCTTAACAAGCATTCAGATTTAAGCCATACCACCCTTGAGGCGCACCAAGGTTATTCGGCCGACAAACCTGTCATTGTTCCGCCTTCCCTCTATGAATCTATTGCCTATATCGGTTCTATGGATGCTTGTTTACACTCTTTTGATTTGCAATCAGGCAAACTTCTATGGCGCTACACGATTGGAAGCACGGTTCATCATCGCCCGTTTCTTACAGATAACGAAATATTTGTAACTGGTGAAAGAAATGGATTGGTAAAATTATCTCGTGAAACGGGCTTACCCATGTGGAACATCAATAATGGAAATAGATTTACACCGTCGCAAGAAAAATCTGATCGTCTTATTGCGGCTAATTCTAAGTTCCTTTACACCCTTGATCGAAGCGGCAGAATGGTGATCATTGATCGAAATAATGGTGCATATTTAACCACCTGGGATATTCACGATTTTGTATTTCCAGTAGTAAATCGGACTAATGACAGGATTTTTCTTGCTGCAAACAATGGGTTATTAATCTCTATGCGTGACAGAGATTTTGTTAAACCCATGCTGCATGTTAAAAAATCTATTGAAAAAGGTCCAGATTCTGTGCCTACGATTGATGCACCATTCCCAAATGACAACATCAAAAAAATACTCGAAACTAAAATCAAAGAAGATGAAGGGGTAGAAAAGCCTCTTCAAGAATTGCTTGACGAATTAACAAAAAAATACAATGTTAAATTTGAAATCAACAAAAAAGCTTTCGAGGCTATGATGATCGTCGATGCAGACAAAAAACCTGTAAAAGCGTCAGCCGCTGATAATATTCCTTTTGCAGTATGGCTGACTGGAATTTTAGATCCTATAGGAATTACCTACCAACCAGTTGCAGACACTATTCTTTTGTTTCCCGCAACTAAACCTATGAAAGATAAATAATTACTTGCTGGTTCCAGAAGTTTGAAATATCTTTTGAAAGAAACCTTGATTTTGATCTTTATCTGTTGAGCTATGCAAATATTTTGCCCAGACTTCATAATTAGCTGGCAAGTTCTTACCTGTAATTGTTTGTAGTGAATCTCTACAACAATTGACCAATGCAACATCCTGCTCACTTTGTAGCACGGATAACAAGCATTCTGATGCTTGATATTCCTTATATTTCCCTAACGCCTTGGCAGCAATAATTCTTTCATCAACTTTTTGTTGGCGATCCTGCTCAGAACCAACAACTGCAGGTTCTTTCAACACTTTAACCAGTAGCTCTAAACCCGATGGTGTACGTACTTCACCTAGTGAATTCAGCACTTGGCATTTAATAACCGTGGCTGTTTCGGGATTAAAATTTGAAGCCCGGTAGTAAGCATCTTTCAAGACTTCCGAGGTTCGCGAATCTTTGAATGTGCGAAGTGTTGATATTGCTTGAAGTCTGCATATCGCTTGTCGGTCGATCAATGCTGCGTCCGAAAGTATTTTAAAAACCTTTTCTTGCTCTTCCGCAGTGCCTTTATTTGCCAATGGTTCTTTAAGCGAAGCAAGTGCAACAGCTCGCTTATCCCCATCTACACTCTTCTCTAAAACCACCAAAGGCGGATCAGAAGGCATAAACAAATTCTGAATCCTAAATTCTCTACTGGTAACGGAATCCCACAATGATGCACAACCCGGAGCAGCAATTAACAATCCAATCAACATGGATCGCATTATAATTCGTTTGCATACTCGTTTTTGATAAAAAACCATGTTTGTTTACCAGCTTATTATGTTATTTCACTAACAATGTTAAAATCCCCAACTACAAGCGAACCAAATAGCCTTGATAAGATTTTTCTTCAATACGAGTTTACAACTTTCTTAACAAAATCATTCTCAACCTACTTCACATCTTTCCCCTAAAACACCAGAACTAACAAAACATCAACCTTTTAACCAAAATTTAACGCCTTCCATCGAATTCCTTACAATTACATGCAATAATAATTATTATGGAAATCGACGAATTTATTGGGTTGGTTCATTTAACCCAAAAACTTGGCCTTATCACTCCACCTATTGCAGAAGAAGTGCTGTCGCATATTAGGTCAGTGAATGATAGTTTTATTGATCCGAAAATTCTCACCAAAAATAACCACCTAACTACTTGGCAGATTGAAAAAATTATAGCTGGTGATGGTACCATGCTTTTGTTTAACGGTTACCAACTTCTTTCACCTGTTGGATTAGGCAATTTAGGCCGTACTTACAAGGCAAAGAAAATTGATACTGGTGAAATTGTTGCATTAAAAGTACTACGAAAAAGACATAGCAGCAATAATGCTGAAACTTTAAAATTTCTGCGACAAGGAGAAATTCTTAAAGACATCGAGCACCCCAATATTGTAAAAACCTTGGATTTATTTCCCGGAACTAAAAACATTCCGCCTTACATTGCACTTGAATGGATCAAAGGCGGATCCGTTTACGACTGGCTAGAAATCAAAACATTTCTAAGTCTCCCTGAAGCTTGTTTAATAATGGAAGATGTTATTAGGGCTTTTTTATACTTACAAAAAATGGGTATATCACATGGGAATTTCTCGGGGGCAAAAGTCCTACTAGATAATACCTCACACCCTAAAATCAATAATTTTCGTTTTGCTTCAATTTTTGATCCCACAACTGGGCAGATTAAAAATCAAAATTCTTTGTCCTTTGATTATGCGGGATTAGAAAAGCATTCAAGCGCATCTTCAACCCCTACGCAATCGGATATATTTTTTGCAGGTTGTCTTTTCTATCACCTTCTTACTGGAAAATCTCCTCTTCCAGGATCATTTCAAAAAAGAAAAGAAATGTACAACAGCAATGAATTTAAGTTTTTATTCAACACTGAATTCGAAAAAACATTACCATCAGAAACGTTGCCTATCATCAAGAATATGATTTCAATCGATCCTAAAATGCGCTACAACGATTTCTTACAAGTCCAAATAGCAATCCAATCCATTCAAAAAAAAATCTTATCGGAATATGGTGTTAATCCAGCAGCGAATGGATCCACGATATTTTTGGTGATCCGCAATGACAAAAAAAGGCAGTTGATCAAAGCGTATATGCAAAACAGGGGATTTAGAATTTTGCAGGCAAACAACCTTGAACAAGCTCTTAATGTTTACAGTCGTGAATCTTTCAAGCACCTGATTATTGAATTAGATAGCTATCTTTCCATCAAAGAAACT
>CAJCCR010000380.1 GCA_903960945.1 uncultured Planctomycetaceae bacterium | reverse complement strand
AGAACAAGCAGCTTTTTTGGCCAGCGTTTTCACCAGTAACATTCAGCGGATGAAATGGGCCAGGGACTTTTTCTTCAACTTGTGGTCCGGACTTAACTGCATCTGCAGCTTGAATACTGCCGATTACTAATCCTAAACCTAATGTGCAAACAGCAAACATGCGGAAAAGATTCATATAAAGTCTCCTAAATCTCATTACCAAAAAATGTTACCTACAACATATAAGTAACTAAAACAATTCTTTAATATTCAAACACCTTGTGTTTCCCAGGTGTGGGTATGTCCTGAAAGTATTAAAATTAGCAAACCTTTTAGAGGGTATTTAGTTAGAACATGTGCAAAAACAAAATTTAATTAAGCGTCAGTTCCAAAGAAATACATCCAATGATTTTGATGTTAGCAGTAGTGGTTAGTATGTGCAATGGTTTTTTTGTATTTTTCTAGTGAACACAAAATCCAATATACCTTGTGATTAAAAGTGTTTTTGAGGTTATGGTTTTTACTTCAGGGTATATTTGCACGCATTTGCCTTCATCACTTTTAAAGGCAGTGTTTTGAAGGCAGTGCAACTAGTTATTCGTTTATAAAATTCTTATTTAGCGCTTTACTTGTAATTGTTTGGCCTTTGCAAAATCTGCATCAGCTTCTTTGATTTTACCCATGGATCGGTAAACTTGTTCGCGGTTGGAATAGCCCGAGGAATCTTTTGGCGAAAGTTCGATGGCTTTTGAATAGTCGTCAATTGCTTCTTGGTTTTCACCTTGAAAGCGATGCGCTCTGCCTCGAGCTAGGTAGGCGCTCACATCTTTTGGGTTTAACTCAATCGCGGTTGTGCACCGTATTATATCTGCGTTGAAATCTTGCATTGGAACTCCTTGTGAAAGTGCTGTTGATTTGTTTATTGTCAAGGTAAAGCAAAACTTTAGATAGCAAAATACTCGATTTTTCAATCTTAATTCAGAAGATTGTCGATTGGACCATGATTCTGTTTTTTTGGGCTATTTTGTTGTAGCTGAGAACTTTGTAATGTACGGTGTTTTTTCTTGTAATGGGGTTTAGAATTAGGGGATTAGATGTTCATGAAGTTTAAATTATCATCGATCGCTTTTGTTTCGGCATTATTCCTATCTAAGTTGCTTTTTGCAGAAGCACCGGCAACATCTTCTGCTGTTTTAAAGCCCTTTGTTGATAAACACGAACTCGCTGGCGCAGTGGCTTTAGCTGCTGATAAAAATAAGGTTCTTTCAGTAGAATCGGTGGGATTCGCTGATATTGCTGCCGGAAAGGTCATGAAGCAAGACAATATTTTCTGGATTGCTTCTCAATCAAAACCAATGACTGCAGTTGCTGTAATGATGCTCGTTGATGATGGGAAAATTTCGCTTGATGACCCTATAGAGAAATACCTCCCAGAATTTCGTGGCCAAATGGTTGTTGCTGAAAAAGATAACGAGCATATTGTTCTACGGAAACCTAAACACCCAATTACTGTTCGTGAAACGCTTAATCATACAAGTGGTTTGCCATTCAAGTCTGCAATTGAAGAACCGACCTTGGATGGCCTCTCGCTTTCTTCTGCAGTTCGAAGTTATGCAATGACACCTCTCTTGAGTGAGCCTGGCACTGTATATAGGTATTCGAATGCTGGTATAAACACGGCTGCCCGTTTAATTGAAGTTGTTGCGAAAGTTAAGTACGAAGATTTCATGCAACAAAAATTATTTGAACCACTTGGAATGAAAGACACTACGTTCTGGCCTAATGAAGCACAATCGTTGCGGGTTGCAAAATCTTATCGCCCCGATGCTTCAAAGACGAATCTAGCTGAATTTCCTATTAGCCAACTTATTT
>CAJCCR010000379.1 GCA_903960945.1 uncultured Planctomycetaceae bacterium | reverse complement strand
GCAGTAAGCACCGAACAGTTTAAGCTTTTTATTAAAACTTGCCTTTCCATCTGCTAGATTCCATATAGCCACATTCCCACCGTATCCGCTTGTTGCCAAGCTTTTTATATCTTTGGAAAGGGCTAAACCGTAAAGGTCATCTGGAGTGGGCCCCATTTTCTTGGTCTCGGTTCCAGCTTGTGCATTCCATATCCTAACGAAGCGATCTTGCCCAATTGATACGAGCGAGTTGTTATCAGTAAACACAATGCCTGTAATTGCAGCGGTCGGCCCTTTGAGAGATTTGGTTTCTTTTTGTGATGCTACATCCCAAATTTTTATGGTCATGTCTGCACTTGCCGAGGCCAAAGTTTTTCCATCGGGGGAAAAGGCGACGCTGTAAACCGAATTGGCGTGTGAGCCTAAAGTCTTTAATTCTTTGCCATCTGCTAGGTTCCAAAGCTTGACGGATTTGTCGGAGCTGCATGAGGCCAAAGTTTTGCCATCTGGGCTGATTGCGAAGCCATCAACAATTCCGGTGTGGCCCTTAAGTTCCTGGGTCATTTTTCCATCCACAGGGTTCCAAGCCTTGATGGTTGTATCTAGGCTTGAAGAATAGAGGGTTTTTCCATCTTTGCTAAAGGCGACCGCATAAACAGGGCCTGTATGGCCTGAAATAGTGCGAATTTCTTTTCCAGTGGCAAAATCCCACAGCTTGACGCTGTTATCAAATCCTGCAGTTGCAAGAGTTTTCCCATCAGGGCTGAAAGCAACCGAATAAACCAGTGCATTATGTGCTTTGACTTCTTCAGGTGGGTACGCTGTTGAGATACTGATACCAATAAAAAGCAGGAAAGATAAAGCAAAAACATTTCGAATCATCATGGTGCTACCTAATTGCTAGGGGTCTATGAAATATCAAGGTCAAAGCCTCGGGTGGGCACTCCGGGAGCAAAACCTCGCCTGAGTGTATTCTCTGTAATAGTCCTTGGAAGGACAAATTGCAACAAATAATCGGTGCCACCTGCTTTGGAGCCAACTCCACTTAACTTGTAACCACCAAAGGGCTGCCTGTGAACCATTGCACCGGTTATCTTTCTATTAATATAAAGGTTTCCAGCCTCAATGTATCTCGAAATCAGACTGATTGATTCCGGATTTCTTGAATAAATGCCTGCGGTCAGCGCATAGGGGGAATCGTTGGCGATAGCAATGGCTTGTTCGAGAGTATCGTAAGGAATGAGGGCTATGACTGGGCCAAAAATTTCTTGCTGACATAAATCAGATTTTGGGTCTGCATTTGCGAAAATCGCGGGACCAACATAAAAACCATCATTTAAAAGGTTGCTAGCATCCGCCCTATAAATCAACGTTGCAGATTGTTTTGATTCATCAATTCTTTTTTCAATTCGGGCGCGAGATTCTTCATCAATCACCGGGCCGATTTGATTTGCAGGGTCTTCCGCAGGCCCCAAGGTTTTCGATGCGATGGCTTCCGAAAGCCTTTTGCTAAACGCATCATGCATCTCCCTTGGAATTAGTACTCTGCTGCAAGCGGAACATTTTTGTCCCTGAAAATCGATTGCGCTGCTAACCACACCGGTTAAGGCTTCATCCATGTCAGCATCTTTGTCTATGATTATGCAGTTTTTTCCACCCATTTCGGCTATGATCTTTTTGACAAATTTGACCCCAATATCGGTTTTAGATGCTAGTTGATTAATTTCTAATCCAACTTTTCTTGAACCAGTAAATGCAATAATTGCAGTTAAGGGGTGAGAAACTAAATGCGGGCCAATATCTTCACCAATTCCCGGTAGGAACTGGACAACAGATTCTGGGAAACCGCATTCCAATAAGGTTTTCATCCAATGATAAGCAACCACGCTTGATTGTTCAGCAGGTTTCATGATCAGGGTATTCCCTGTGGCCAACGCGGCGGCAGACATGCCTGCAAGAATGGCTAAAGGGAAATTCCAGGGCGAAATCACCACCGCAACACCTCTGGGTTGATAAAAAGTTTGGTTTGTTTCTCCTGCAAGCTGGATGATTTTCGGGGTCGCCATTATTTCTGCAAGGCTTGCGTAGTATTCGCAAAAATCAATTGCCTCGCAGACATCAGCATCTGCTTCGCGCCAACTTTTGCCACACTCAATAACTTGCCAAGAGGCCATTTCCAATTTTTTATCTCTTAGTTTTTGCGCAACTTTTCGTAACAGATTCGCCCGTACCGATGCTTTTTCTTCTTTCCAAGAATCAAACGCTTTAGATGCAGAAGTGATTGCAAGATTTGTATCAGCTATGGATGCGCACCCGATTTTTCCAACAACATGGCGTTTATGAGATGGATTAATGCTTTCGATAAAACTTTGGGTGTTAGTTTCTTTTCCATTAATAATTGGAAGATAAGTTTTGGTTGGTAGAGCGGTTAGCGTTTTAATTATTTGAGCCATTTCTAAACGATTCTTGGTAATGGTGAAATCTGAAAGGGGTTCATTATAAAAAGTGTGATTTGAATTTTTGGAGGTCATTTCAATTGGATTAGTGGGTGATTGGATTGCATTGGGTTTCATAAGTAAAAAATCCTCATCTTGGCTATTTAACATACTGGCTTTGAGAAAAGAATCGTTGGCGGTGTTTTCGAGAAGCCTACGAACAAAATAAGCCATGCCTGGAATTAATTCGCCAAAGGGAGTGTAAACTCTTACTCGATAACCAAGCTTGGCCAATGATTTGCCAATCGTGTCGCCCATTCCATAAAGAACTTGAAACTCAAGGTCGGAATCGGGGATTTTTAGGATTTGAGCCTGGGCAATAGCATAGGCAACGCTTCGAACATTATGGGAGCCAAAGGCAGGTCTTAAATGGTTGTTATTGTGTAGAAGGAAGCTGGTTAAAAATTCGTAATTTAAATCGGTTTGTGCCTTGGTTTGCCAAACGGGTTGCTCCCACCCATTTAAATTAGCAGTAACCGTTTCGAAATCCCAATAAGCACCTTTTACCAGCCTGATCCAAACGGGGGATCCTCTTTTAGCAGCCCATTCACGCAAATCAATCAGGTCTGAATGGCTTTGCTTCAGGTATGCCTGAATTGCAATTCCAACATTAGGCCAAGTTTTAAATTCAGGTTCTGAAAGGATCGATTTAAAAGTGTGCAGTATTAGTTCTTTGAGGCTTGTTTGTTCCATGTCGAAGTAGATGAACAAGTTGTTTTTTATTGCAAGCCTAAGGATTAAAATTATTTTTGGTCTTAGTCTCTCGAAACTTTTTTCCAATGAAATAACATCTAATTGAGTATCTAGAGCAGAAACCTTTATCGAGATATTTTCTTTGGGAAGAATTGAACCGTAACAGTAATCCAGATTAGAGAAATTGTTTATGGTTTTTGATCGCTCTGCAAGGTTTAATGCAAGGTTTTTGTATTCTTGAAGCGAAAAGTTTGCTTCTTGGTTGGTGATGGTAGCTTCTCCAAGAATATCAACCGTGTAGCCTAATCCTGATTTTCGAAGAAGGTTTAGGGATTTTTCAACTTGTTCAAAATTGCTGCCAGCGATGAATTTTTTCGCCATTCTTCCCGCAGCGAATTTAGCTATGAATCCCAATAAATCCCCTGCGATCCCTCGTGAGGGAAGGAATGTTATTAAAAAAGTTATCCACCATGGTATTCCAACTTCTGGTTTCCCTAGGTAGGCTTTGAGGTGATCTGTAATTTCTTTGGCGGTGGTAAGTGATGGAAAAGCATCAATAAATCTGAACAGATTGATTTTAATATTATCGTTGTGTGTCGAGAATTCCATTAATCGATCTTCGAACCAATCCGTTCCGAAGGGAATAGCTTGGTTTTTTTGCATTCGATCAAAAATAACCTTCCCGATTTTGTTGATAGTTTCTTGGGAAGGTTCATCATCAATCGCGTTCATTGCCTGCGCCTTTTGTCTATATTGCAAGCTTTTCTATGTTAATCAGTTGCCTAGCGGCTATCATCTGTTTCTAATTTAAGGATACAGGTATTTCGCAATAAAAAGAAGTTCAGATGTTGAGAAGAACCTTAAAGCCAGTAGTATGTAAGGAATAATTTGTGTCTTAAAGGGAAGAATGATGAAGATAGAAAAGTTTTCGATTGTTGGCCCGTTGGGAAATGGTGCACAAAGTGCGATTCTTCAAATTCGCATGACTAAAACTGCTGAGAATTTTGCTCTTAAAGTCGTGCCGCTTGAATCTCCGGAAGATATGAAATTCAAGGAACAGGCAGATCATGAATTCAGGGTTGCGCAATTGTTTGACCATTCGAATCTTATAAAGATTCATGCATTGGAGCCCGTAAAAGATTGGATGTTCCGGCTTAAAAAAATGCACATGCTTATTGAATTTGTAGATGGGAAAACCATTGATGAAGCTCCCAGGCTTTCTCCCGTACGCATCATGCAGGTTTTTGAGCAGGTTGCTTCAGCACTTGTTCACATGCATAAAAAAGGCGTATTTCATGCAGATATCAAACCCAACAATATCATGCTTTGTAAAGATGGTACCGTTAAGGTTATCGATTTCGGGCTTTCTTGGATCCGCGATGAACCCAAAGACCGTATTCAAGGTACTCCAGAATACATGGCGCCCGAACAAGCCAAACACAAGATGGTCAACGAAAGGACTGATATTTATTCGTTGGGCGCTGCAATGTACAAAATGATAACTGGAAAATTGCCCCCTCCATCTTTGAATGAAGAAAACAAACCCATTGAATTAAAATCTTGGCAAAAGCAGTATAAACCTGTGGAGGTCCTAATGCCACCGATCAATAAAACTCTTGCCGAGCTTGTGAATAAATGCCTTTCGTTTCAAGCAACTGCTAGGCCCGAACGGATGAGCGAGGTTCAGGGTGCATTGGATAAATTAGTTGAAGATAATCTTAAAAACCCCAATGATGGGCTTATAGGCTTGGAATGGTAAATAACTATTGCTATTCCGGGCGGTGGTGCGGGAGTTTTCATTAATGGCTAATCATCGCCATCTTGAACATTCAATTCTTGTCAGGAAAGGTGATCTGCTTAAGCTTATCCTTAATGATTGTGGTTTTGATAGTGCGGGGAAAAAAAATCTAGTTTTGTTGCTTGAAACTTTATCATCTTTATTATTCATGGAATTTGCAGAACCTCTTGAGAAGATTAAGTCGGAGTACTATTTTTTTGATCCTGACTCAAATTATTTGCCTTTAATATCAAAGCAACCCCCCTCGGAGATTTCGGTTCCAGAATCCCTTCCCTCGCTTGATACTTTAGAAGCAGGCTTCATAAAAATCCTTGAGCATGCCAATTTTAAAAGGGTGACTTGGGAGAATGTTCATAAGTGGGAGCAGGAATCTTCAAAATACTGGGGCCTTAAAGTTGAAATTAGGCAGGAAGAATTCGACCGATTGTTAATGTATTATCGGGGCGAAACTTTTCTTTTAAGAAGATCTGCAAAATGGTGGATACCTTGGAAGCAGGAGAAAGTTCCAACGCCTGGCTATTCCCGCTTCGCTGTTTTTGTGAAAATGAAAAAAAAACATCCCGGAAATTCTTCGAACGTTTCTGATCATGTTTTCCTCAAACTATTCAAAGACCTACCTAAAAACGAAATCCCCATGGTTTTCCCTGGTGCCAAGGCGCGACTGAATCGCCTAGATCAAAGCATGATCGGCTACCCCCTTGTAACTGGTTTGGGTTTAGTTCTTTACAACATTATTGTTGGCTTTTTGAAAGTTGGAATTGTTGCATTGGTTGGCATTACCATTTGGCCATTGGCTCTGGCTTTTGGCGGTTATGGTTATCGAAGTTACTACAATTATGTAACTAAAAGGCAGAACTATGAGTTAAGGGTGACTAAAAACCTTTACTTCCAATTGCTTGATAGTAATGCAGGTGTAATTTCCCGATTGATGGATGAAGCTGAAGAGCAGCAAAGCAGGGAGGTAATGTTAGGGTATTATTGCTTGCTAAAATATGCCCCGGAAAAAGGTTGGACCAGCCAGCAGTTAGATGATTTTATTGAGCTTTTCTTTACCCAGCATTTTGTTAAAAAAATAGATTACGATGTTGTAGACGGTATTAAAAAGCTTAAATCACTAGGGTTGGTTGAAGAATCAGAGACCATGCTCAAGGCTATTCCAATTGAAAATGCTTTGCAAAAATTACAGGCCAAATGGGCCGTACAACTATCGGAACAACAAGTTTTTTCTAAATATTCAAAATAACTTTTGCTTATGAAAGGCTTAGCTATGACGAATCATGATGCCGTGGTGGAACATTGGATTTCAGAGCGCATGTCGCACATCGAATCATCCGGAATCAGGAAAGTTTTTGAACTGGCAAAGTCGATCAAAGATCCGATCAATTTAAGTATTGGCCAACCAGATTTCGATGTTCCAGAACCTGTAAAAAAGGCTGCCAAAGATGCCATCGATGCGGGTAGAAATACTTATACCCTTACCCAGGGTATACCAGAACTTAGGCAGCAATTGCTGCAAATGGTAGAAGCGAAATTTCCCGGATCAAATCGGGATCTAATTGTTACTAGCGGTACCAGTGGCGCTTTGGTTCTCGCTTTATGTTGCGTCGTTGATCCTGGCGATGAGGTGATTATTTTTGATCCCTATTTTGTCATGTATCCACATCTAGTTTCACTTGCAGGTGGAAAATCTGTTTTTATTGATACCTACCCCGATTTCGAAATTGATATTGCTAAGGTCGAGGCAGCCATCACTAAAAAAACCAAGGTTATCTTGTTTAATAACCCTGCAAATCCAACGGGTAAAACTTATTCGCAGGATACTGTTAAAGCGCTTGCAGAACTTGCAAGCAAGCATGGCGTTTTGTTGATCTCTGATGAGATTTATAGTGCTTTTCATTACGATGGGCTTTTGCAAACACCTGCCGATTATAATCATAATGTGCTTGTTTTAGATGGTTTTAGCAAATCTTATGGTATGACGGGCTGGCGCATGGGGTATGCGCACGGGCCTGCCAAATTAATTCAAGAGATGATCAAGTTGCAACAATTTACCTTTGTTTGTGCGCCAAGTATGGTTCAATACGCAGGAATCACGGCTCTGAATCAAGATATGTCTGGTTTTATGCGAGAATATAAGCTTAAACGAGATTTTCTTCTGAATGGAATCAAGGATTACTATGAGGTACCCAACGCGGGTGGGGCCTTTTACCTCTTCCCCAAGGCCCCGGGTGGGAATAGTTCTGCTTTTGTTGAAAAAGCGATTCAAAACGACTTATTAATAATTCCAGGCAAGACTTTTAGTTCTGTCGATACCAATTTTAGAGTTAGTTTTGCAGCTAAACAGCAAACTATAGAACGAGGGATCGAGGTTCTTCAAAAACTTGCAAAATCTTTCAAATGACAAATTTGTTATTGTTTCAATAGAAGGGTTGACTTATTGTTGGCAAACCCGCCAAAATAGAATGAAGGTATTGTGAATTCCTAAACTTTGAAACAACTTGAATGGAACTCGAAAGGAATTTGAATTATGTCACGGTTGCTCTTTAAACTTGCGTTATCAACTTTATTTTTTATATCTTTAACACCTATTATTTCAGCTGAGGTTGGAAAACAAAATGTTTACACCGTAATCGTTGGCGTTAGCAAATACAAAGATGCGCAAATTAAAGAAAAGCCCAAAGCTGAAGCTGACGCTGTCGCTCTCTTCAAATTGCTTTCGGATAAAAATATTTTGGGATTAACCAAAGACAACGGGAAACTGTTGTTAGGTGAACCCAAGAATGCGAAAGACCTTTCCGATTTTACTTCAGAGGCAACCCGCGAAAATGTTCTCGAGGCATTGAAATGGGCAGCATCTAAAGCCACCCCTGATGATCTGGTGATTTTCGGGTTTTTTGGTCAGGGAGGCCCAATGGGGGATAGTGGTGACCGAAGATGCTATTTTACAAGTGATTCCACCTTTTTAGGTCGCGACAAAAATGCCATCGCAAGCAGTGATCTTGCGGATACTCTTAAAGCCTTGAAATCAGGAAAATTTTGTTCCTTCATCGATGTTAATTTCAAAGGATTTCAAGCTGCCCAGGGTAAAGCTGTTGCTGAAGCTTCCTTAGGCGCCAATCCTTACCAAGAGTTTTTGGGCGAAGATGCTTCTGAAGATCACCTCCCGCTTCCTGGCAGAGTCGTTTTTCTAGCTACCAATGGCTTGTACCCTTCAGTTGAAGCTGAGGATAATGGCGTTTTTGCTAAGGCTGTAATTGAAGGCTTGAAAGGCGAAGCAGACAAGGAAGGCTACGAAGCCGATGGCGTTGTCACTGTTGATGAGTTGGCCGAATTCCTTGACAAGAAAATGCCAGATTTAACCAAACA
Organism: uncultured Planctomycetaceae bacterium; assembly: GCA_903960945.1. Lineage (GTDB taxonomy): Bacteria > Planctomycetota > Planctomycetia > Gemmatales > Gemmataceae > UBA969. The sequence goes on along the minus strand of CAJCCR010000379.1, from coordinate 1,559 downwards.
ATACGGGAAGACCAAAGAAGAAAAAAACCAGCCTCATTGGGTGTTGGGTGGTCGGACGAATCACTTTATTTTGACTCATAATCCAAAAGAATTTGCGAAGGCAAATGACCGAATTGAGAAGTTTGAAAAGCTGATTGCTGAGAAAAAATTACCTGAAGAACTTTCCTCTGAAGGTAAATTGTTGCTTCTTAAAATGCCTAGGCTTGAAGCTCAACGCAGCTTGCGTAAGGAATATCAATCTTTGGTTGACGGTAAAATTGATTCTGAAGGTTTTGAAAAGAAAAGAACTGAAATTCTTGAACAAACCAAGTTAGGCAAAGACAAAGCCGATGCTTTTGCTAAAAAAGTTCAGCAAGCCATTGAAGTTATTCGCAAAGGATATGTTAAAGAAGTTAATGCCGGGGAAATGACTGCTTGGGCCGTTAAGGGTCTATATCGAAGAATTGAAGAGAAAATTCCTGATCCCCTGCAGGCAAAGATAAAAAACCCTAAGGATTTGCGCGAACCTGATATTCTTAAAGTTCTCTCTGATGCTCGAATTTATTTGGGTAAACGAGAAGACCTAGATAACGGTAAAGATGTTGATATCACTTTACAACGCATGCTTAATAACTTGGATCCCTACACGACTTACATTGATGGCGAAACTAAAGCCAACTTTGATAGGGATGTACAAGGGAATTTTACCGGTATTGGCGTACAAATTCGCAAAGATGCGGTATCGGAGATGTTGTTGGTTGTCACCCCCATCAAAAATAGCCCAGCTTACAAGGCCGGAGTTATGGCTGGGGATATTATTTCCACCGTGATTCGTGAAGTTGATAGCGAGGGAAAAGCCCTTCCTAAACCCGAAGTTATTTCTACCAAGGGTATGCAACTTTCTGATGCGGTTAAAAAGATACTTGGCAAACCTAATACCAAAGTGAAAATTGTTGTTCAGCGTGAAGGTGTCGAAAAACCTATCGAGTTTGGAATCAGTCGTGGTAGGGTCGAAGTAGAAACTGTTCTTGGTTTCAAGCGCAAAGATAACGACGATTGGGATTTCATGATCGATCCCACTTCTAAAATTGGTTACGCCCGTGTTACCAGTTTCTCTAGAAATACCGCGCGAGATCTTCTTAAGGTTATGCGCGAATTGGTTTCCAGTGGTGTTAAAGGTTTTGTTCTAGATCTCAGATTTAACCCCGGTGGCTTACTTGATAGCGCTGTCGATATCTCTGATCTATTCATTGGTGATGGCCTTATTGTTAGCATCAGGCCTCGACAGGGGCGTGAGCAAAAACATACAGGCGTTCTTGATGGAAGCTTGCTTGATTTTCCCATGGCTTGCCTTGTTAATGGTGGAAGTGCCAGTGGTAGCGAAATTGTTTCTGCCGCTGTTCAAGATCATCATCGTGCGATTATCATTGGTGAAAGAAGCTATGGCAAAGGCAGCGTTCAGAACATCCAAGCCTTTGGTGATGGCGAATTAAAACTAACGATTGCTTCCTTCTGGCGCCCTAGTGGTAAGAACCTTAATAAATCCAGCACGGGTGGCAAGGATGAAGATGAGTGGGGTG
>CAJCCR010000378.1 GCA_903960945.1 uncultured Planctomycetaceae bacterium | reverse complement strand
TAGACCAGCCGGTAAGTTCCTGCCTGAAGCGGCTTCTTGGCCTGGTAAAGATCCGCTGCTCGCCCCTGTAAATCGGTCAAACCCCGCCCCAATTCCTCCCAATTCTTCCCCGCTTGGTACTGTAACACGACCGCTACCCCTGAGGCTGGCTTGCCGCTAGCAGTATTCAGCACATGAGTGCTTATGGGGGTACGCTTTGCAGGAAGATTATCCACTGACTCTGCAGCATTCAGCAATGCTGTAAAGTAGAGAGTCAAAGCAATAAGAGCAAAACTAAACCGTTGTGTGATATGCATATTGCCTTTCGCATTGGCCTGTGCACGGCATCGGCCACAAATTTTATTCTAAGATCGCCACCACAATTTATGGCGCCATCAATACCAGTAAATTAATCGGTTAAGGATTACTTCAACCCGGGGAGCTTAATGACGAGGCCCTGATTAAATTCTATTCCTGGTTTTCCTGTGCCAGCAGAGGTTGCAATACTCAACGCATCGGGATTAATACTCAAGGAATACAACACGCCCGTGGAAACCTCGTGCGCTGCAACAAGCGAACCATCAGCAGGTTTCCATTGCGTAAGTACGCCCTTGCCTTTTGGCGCTCCGCCAACTGCAAGCAATTGCTTTCCATCAGGGGTGAAACGAACAGAATAAATCCAACCCGGATGAGAAGCAGGTTCTTTATCAGAATTAGGAAGCCCCTTGTTAACCAGATTACGAATAAACTTTCCATCTTGCAGATTCCAAAGTTTAATCACGCGATCCCCGCCAGCAGTTGCAAGAATGGTTTGATCAGGACTTATTGCGAGTGAGAAAACACCCTCTTTATGCCCGTTATCAGCCTCTTTTTCTTTGTATGCTTTGATTTCGTAAGCCATGGCCCCGGAAGGAATATCCCACGCTTTGATTGAACCTTGCATGGAACAAGAAATCAATCGTTTGCCATCGTTTGCCCAAAGCACACTATAAACAGGAGAGGGCTCGGCTTTAGTATGTGCATCAATTTCTTTTACCACATTACCCTTGGCAACATCAAAAAGCCTGACTTTGCCATCATGGCAACCAGTAGCAAGTAAAAGCCCCTTAGGATCAAAAGCCACTACATCGACAAAGTTTGGATGACCGAAAGATTTTTGCGGAGCATCACCTGCGATCTTCCACTCACTAAAATTGCCTGCTGCATCAGCACTAAAAAGAACTTTGCCTTCCTTAGAAAAAGAAATGGCGTTGGGAATACTGCCCAGATTAAAGGTCTGAACAACACTACCAAAATCGGGGGGCAAGGGTTGACCTTGGTTAAACGGAATCTGAAGCATCTGGATGGAACCATCTTCCGTACCTACTGCAACAAGTTGATCTTTTGCAAAGGTAATGGTTTTAACAACACCAGGAAGTTTGACCGTGCTAATAAGTTTAAGATCACTGGCTTGAAAAAATCGAACCTCAGGATCTAACCCGCCCGTTGCAATCACTTGTCCGTTAGGAGAAAGGGCAACAACACGCACGGCATTGCCCCCTGCTTCGATGGTTTTATCAAGCATGTTTGAGCCAAAATTCCAAGAGCGAAGAATTTTATCATCGCAAGCAACCCAAACAACTTGGCCGCCTTGACCAAATGCAAAACTACGAACCGGGAACCCTGTAACCAAAACTTTAGTGACCGCAAGGTTATGAAGATAAAGCGCGCCATCGTTTCCTACCGCATGAATCGACGTACCATTCTGGCCGAATGCTACGCCGCCCGCGAACCCAGCACCTTCAAAGAACTGCTGTTCCCTACCCAACAAAAGATCCCAGGATCGGGCAATGCCATCCATGCAAGTGGTAACAAGCTTGGTTTTATCAGATGAAAAAGCAACCTTGGTAACATCTTTAGGATGCCCCAAGACCCATAAGTCTTTGCCATCTTCTGTTTGCCATACACGAACATTCTTGCCACTGGTAACAGCGCATCTTGTGCCATCCCTTGATAACACAACATCATTCAATGCATCGACTGCCAAGGCTTTATGTTTAAGGGTTTCCTTAGCGGTGTTAACATCCCACTTGTGAGGGATTTTATCTTCGCCAAAAGACCAAATGATATTATCCGCAGCGCCATAAACTGCAGTTTTCACTGGATTCGTTCCAACATCCAACATCTTCACAATACCAATATCATGGGAGGAAAGAGAATCTTTACCCACAACCATGAGGGATCGCGGTTCCTGCAAAAACTGAAGGTTCTTAGCCTGCTCGCCAGCGATTCTAAATATCTCTTTACCCAACGAGACATCATAAACCCTAGCTGATTCGGCAGTTTCTTTTTCAAGAACCATTGCAGCCTGCTTGCCATCCTGAGCCAATTCAAAAGCAGTAACCGGCCCAACATTCCACTCGGCCAAAGGTTTATAAATATCCTGAGCAAGATCAGCAACAGCAAGAAAAACAGTTTTGCCATCTTTGCCAATGACTGCAACCGTGGACCCATCTTTTGAAGATTTGATAAACTTCACAGGTACACCTAGAGAGTTTTTCTCGGATACCAATTTGCCATCTGCATTTTTCACAAGAATGAGCTTGCCATCCTCGCAACCCAAAACAGAAACATCCTTGTTGATCAAGGGTGCGATCACATTGATGGGAGCAGCAAGACGCGCCGACCAATTAGCATTAGGGGACCAGCTAAATACGCCTTTATCTTTAACCACGCTCAAGGCCTTTGCATTATCTGAAGACCATGCAACTTCCAAGATAGGATCAGCCATGGGCATGTATTCCAAAGTAGTGCCCTCGGATGAAAACAAAGCCAAGCCATAGCCTTCAATTGCAGTTAAAATCTTTTTCTCTTCATTATCAAATACAAGGGATAGGGGATTCCCAAACAAAGGAAGCTTTGCAAGTGTTTTCAAATCGTTGGCATCAAGAATACGAATGGATTTATCAGCCATTGCAAGCAGGATTTTCTTACCCTGAGGAGAAATACGAATCTTATTCAATGGAGCATCAAGAGGTGCAGAGGCAATTGGAGTAAAATCCGAAGCTTTACTTAACTTCAAGCTTTTATCTGCGCCCAGCGAAAGCAGCCCTGCGGGTGAAAACTCGAGCTTTACGATTTCGCCAGCATGAACAGGAACCAGCTTTGGTTCAGCTTTACCCTCGGATTCCAGCACTGCAATTTTGCCATCAACCAGCCCAGCAACGATCTGTTTACCATCATTTCTTACAACCAAACTCCGCACTGCTGCGGGTAGTTTTACAGCCGGCCTAATTTCCTTCTTGGTATCAGTTTTGATGATCTGCACCGTATCATTATTTGCAAGAACCATGACTTGTGCATCATGCGAAAAGCTTGCAACATTAAACGGTGTTGCAGGCTTTGGGATCACTCGGCCTTTATCGGTAGAACCGATGACATTGCCTGTTTTAATAGAGCCATCTGGAAGAATCATCCAGAGGTTTTTAGAAAAGGCTTCGACAAAAACAGCACTGGGGCCGGGCTCTGGGGTTCCTGCCTTGCTTGCAGAAGGTATGGTTTTCCAACTACGAACAAACCCATCATCGCCTGCAGTTAATATCATTCCAGATGGGTTGGCAAATGCAGAGAGCTTGGTTTTATGAGCTTGAATCAGCACATCTTTCTTCTCCGCATTTTGCAGCAATATGCTACCATCTGCAAACCCAAGATAAGCAGATTTGTCGCCATCGCCTGGCAAAATCGCAAAGGGGGTGTCCTTAAGTGCTGCACCAATGTTTATAGGTGTAGCCGTGGCACCGAGGCCATTCATACGGATTTGTTTACCCGCACCGGCCCACATCCATTTTTTTCCATCTTGACTGGAAACACCGACTAGAGGAACTTCTTGCAAAGGTGAAGGGGCAGTTGAAGCAGTCGAAGGTACCTGCCAGATTTTCATTACTCCTGTTTTTCCCAAAGACAGGAATTGGCTGGATTGAGGTGCAAATTCTAAAGCAGCAATACCTTCGGGGTGAACAACCTTACTGGAAATTAATTTTCCCTCTGCAACCGACCAAACATTAGCAACACCTTTATCATTACCTGCAACAACCCACTTCTTATCAGAACTCAAAGAGATTTTGTTAAGGCCTGCAAACTTGGTATCAATATCGCGGGAAGTTTTAAAGCCTTCACCCGAATTAATTTTAATCAAGGCATCTTTGGAAGCGGTTGCAATCATCGAGCCATCGTTGGAAATTGCAAATGCAACCACAGGTGATGCGTGTTTTTTATCATTGGAGGAAGATTCTTTTGTAAGCAGGTTCCAAGATTTGATGGAGCCATCTTCCCCAGAAGAAACTGCGCCGCCATCTTTAGAAAGGACGGAAGTCACAGAACCAACATGTGCACCAATCACTAGGCCAGCTTTGCCATCAGCGACATTCCAAGTGCGAAGGGTACCATCGGTTCCACCAGAAACAAGCTGCGAGCCATTGTTAACAAAGGCCAAGGAAGTTACCGGGCCTTGATGCCCTTTCAAAACAACCGGATCTTTGAAAACTTCTTTAGGGTCTGCGATTTTCCACAAGCGAATGCTACCATCTTTAAGCCCCGCAGCAGCTTTGGTCCCATCGGGTGTTGATACCGAGGAATGAACCGCCTCGCCGAGTGCCCATTTTTTGAGGGGATCAGACATAGGATAATCCCAAATGTTTGCGGTATTGTCTGAACTACCGGAAGCAATAAGCGAGCCATCGGGGCTAACTGCAACATTAAGAACCATTTGCTTATGGCCTTGGGGCCCGGTAAGTGTTCGGATTTCTTTACCCGTGTTGGCATCCCAAATTTTGACGGTTTTATCAAAGCTACCAGTGACAATTTGTTTGCCGTTGGGGCTGAACACCAGAGAGTAAATGGTTTCGGTATGCCCCTTCAAAACATTGGAAGGGTTAGGAATCGAAGGAGCTTGCCCCTCGCACCAAGTCCCCACCATCAATGCCAATAAAACGACAGGGGCCCATCTGCAAGCAATAGAATTAGCAGTGGTAAAAAAGAAGAAATCCGATCGATTATTGGAATACATCTTAAACTCCGGAATGATCAACTAAAACCTATGGGTATGCGAACCAAGTTTCGCACCTGCAATGCTTCATGTCAACCAAGTAGAAATCTAAATCACTTGATCAGTGGCGCAATGATTTTTGATTGGAACCC
>CAJCCR010000377.1 GCA_903960945.1 uncultured Planctomycetaceae bacterium | reverse complement strand
GATATCAAAGGTTTTGCAATCTATGTGGAACTTGCGTCTCTGGGTGCCGAAATGTTTGCTCCGATAGCTATTGGTGCTTTTCTTGATTCTTATTCTTCAACCAAGCCTTTTGGTATAATTTCGGGCATTCTTGTTGGTGTCCTTGTGGTTACTTTTCATATTAAAAAGCGTTTATTTTAAGGTGCATGTTGTGACTGAATCAAATGCCCTAACAGATGGTTCTATTGTTAAACTTGATAAACAGATTTTAGCCTTTTATGGTGTGACTTCACTTGTATTTCTTGCTGTTTTTATAGGTTTGTCCTTTAACGAAGGCATTAAAGAACACTTTTATTATTATCTTGCGATTTCGATGTTTTTTGGTGCGTTTTTTTTCTCAAAATTGATTACTTTCATTTTTGAATTTTTTTACAAGAATAATAACTCTTCGTTACTTTTTTTAACCACACTTCCTCGATTATTGTTATTTTTGCTTGCTTTTGTTTTTTTTAAAAATACAGTGCACGAAGAAATGAATAAGCATCTCGTCCTAATAGCGATTTGTCTCTTCTTTTTCTTGGCCCTGTTTGAATCGATCTTGAAGTTGAAATTGTTTTCTCGTAATTGATTCATATCATTTGTTTGTTATTTGTTTGTTTTAAAAGTAGGTTACTTAATTATGTCTAAGCCGATACCTGACGCAATGGATGAGGTTCAAGATCAACTCCATCATTGGCATTTTTTTGATGAGCAAGGGTTGTTTGAACATGGTGTTCATTTAAATTTGATTTCGTTTGATTTGTTCGGATATCATGTTGCAATAAGCAAATTTAAGATATTGATGTTAATTGTTGCTGTTTTAATTGCGGCAATCTACATTCCCTTATGTCGTCGAGTTTCTAAAGGCGAAATCTTGCGTGGGCCTTTTTGGAACGCTTTTGAATGCTTACTCACTTACATCCGAAACGAAGTTGCAAAGCCCACATTAGGTGACTTGGCTGATAAGTATGTTCCCTTCTTATGGACTTTGTTTTTGTTTATTTTGTTTTCGAATTTGTTTGGCATGTTGCCCTTTATGGGGTCTCCCACAGCAAATATTTCCGTTACTGGTGCCTTGGCCCTTATTAGTTGCTTTTTTATTAATTACACAGGTATCAAAAAGAATGGCGTAGCTGGTTTTTTCAAAGGCTTTTGGATGAAAATCGATCTTCCAGTGTTTGGGCCTGTTATCAGTGCTTTTCTTTTCCTAATCGAATTTGCTGGCATCTTTATTCGAAGTGGTGTGTTAGCTGTTCGTTTATTTGCAAATATGTTTGCAGGCCATATGGTTCTTGCAACTGTACTCCTTTTTGCTGTAAAAGTTGCCGGAGAAAATATTTTGCTTCAATCTGGTGTAACTGTTATCAGTTTGGCAGCAAGTTTAGCATTGTGTTTTCTTGAGCTGCTTGTCGCATTTTTGCAAGCGTATGTTTTTACCTTTTTAACTGCTTTATTCATGGGAATGGCTACTCATGAAGGCCATGCTCATGAAGAACACGCCCACGATGGGCATGGGCATGATGAAAAGGCTATTCAAGGCAATCATTAAAATTTGATTGACTATTGTTTACGTGATTCGTAAATAATCGTAACTTAGCTCTAATGTTTCTTGTTGTGTTTCCCCTTTATGGTGATTATGGAGGCTTGCTTTCGATGAAAAAGATGTTTTTGATGTTTGCAGTGGTTGTAGCTTTATTCTGCTTTGCTGATGATGCATTTGCTGCTGATGGTATTGCCAATGTTGGCAAGGGCATTGGTGCAGGTTTGGCAATTATCGGTGCAGGCATTGGTTTGGGTTACATTGGTGCAGGCATGGCTGAGAACATGGCACGCCAACCTGAAATGGCTAACGACCTTAGAAATGCTAGTATTATTATCGCAGCTTTGCTTGAAGGTGTTGCCTTGTTTGCATTGCTTATTTGCTTCCTTATTTAGTTTATATTCTTTTAAATCGGGAGGTAGAGGGGCCATGTTACGACGGTTTTTCGTCATGACTTTGATTGGTTTACTCAGCCTTGGGTTTGTGTTCTCCACAAACTGTATTGCTGAAGCCAAAACTGCTGAAGTTAAAAATCCTGAAGCAAAGGTTGCGGATAGTGATCAACAACCTTCAAAACAAAGAGATATCTTTGGTTTTAGTGCTGATACCGGAGTTTGGACTTTGGTGCTGTTTATTTTGCTTTTCTTTGCACTAAATAAAACAGCATGGGGCCCTATGCTGGAAGGTTTGCAAAAACGCGAAGAAAACATTCGTCGTGCCATCGATGAGGCTGAAGCTGCTAGTTTAAAAGCCCAAAAGTTACAATCTGAACTTGATGCTAAATTTAGGTTGGCAGGCGACCAAATAAGGGTTCTTATTGATGAAGCACGTCGTGATGGCCAGGTATTAAAAGATGAAATGGTTTCTAAGGCTAAAGAAGAGATCGTTGCAGAACGTGATAGGTTGCATCGTGAGTTGCAACTTGCCACTGATCAAGCAATGAAGGATCTTCTTACCAAAGCTTCCGATTTGGCTTTGCTTGTATCTTCAAAAGCCATTAAAAAGTCTTTAACGATTGAGGACCATCGAGTTCTTGTCGATGATTGCTTGGCTGAATTTTCCAAATAGTATCTTATGTTTGTAGCGTTTTTCTGCTGGGGCTAGATAATGTCTTTAAGTGATATTGATTTAAACATTGCTGAACTTGCCAAGCACTATACGGTGCTTGATGACGGATCTCAGCGTATTACCCAAGTATATTCTGCAGCTCTTTACCAATCAGCATTGCCTTTGGGCCTTGCTGATAGTGTGCTAGCAGAATTGCTTGAAATCTCATCGCTATTGAAAAAGAATCCCAAGCTTGAAGCCTTCTTTTCAATTCCTGTGATTTCTCGAGAAGAAAAAACTAGGCTGGTAAAGTTGGTTTTTGAAGGAAAATGCAGCCCTTTGGTTATGAACTTTATTTTTGTGCTTAATGAACACGATCGACTTGGTTTGCTTGGTGCTTCAGTTCATGCTTATCAGATTTTGAACGAGACCCGAAAAAACCAATTGCAAGTTCAGGTTATTACCAGTGTTAAGGTTACTCCTGAGCAGGAGGTTGCATTACTTAAGGCTTTACAAGTTAAGCTTGGTAAGCAACCTGTTCTTTCTTACACGGTGGATGATTCCATTGTTGGTGGATTAATTATTAAAGCCGGGGATTGGCTTTGGGACGGTAGTTTACGTAGCCGTCTTCAATCCTTGCGCAATCAATTGATTGAGAGAAGTACTTATGAGATTCAAAGCAGACGAGATAGCTTCAGTTCTTCAGAAGGAAATTGAACAATTTCAAGACCGCATCGACGCTAAAGAAGTCGGTAGAGTTTTAGAAGTTGGCGATGGAATTGCCCGTGTCTACGGCCTTACTGGTGTAATGGCCGGAGAAATGGTTGATTTTCCTCGATCTGGTGTTAAAGGCTTGGCCTTTAATCTCGAAGAAAATTCCGTTGGGGTTATTATCTTAGGTAGATACCTAGATATTAAAGAAGGTGATGAAGTTCTAACCACCGGAGCTTTGCTTCGTGTTCCTGTTGGTGATGCTTTAATTGGCCGTGTTGTTGATCCCCTTGGTGTTCCCAAGGATGGAAAAGGCCCAATTATTACCAATCTTACCCGTGCGGTTGAGTCGAATGCTCCAGGTGTTGCTGGAAGGCAGCCTGTTGATGAACCAATGCAAACCGGGATTAAAGCTATCGATGCTATGACTCCTGTGGGTCGTGGTCAGCGCGAACTTATCATCGGCGATCGTAAGACAGGTAAGACCACAATTGCTCTCGATACCATCATTAATCAAAAAGGTAACGGAGTGATTTGCGTTTATGTTGCTATCGGTCAAAAAGATTCTACCGTTGCTAAAGTGGTAGAAATTCTCAAGGCTAATGGCGCAATGGATTACACCATTGTGGTTGACGCGAGTTCTGCAGATCCAGCTCCGCTGCAATATATTGCGCCTTATGCTGGTTGTGCGATGGCCGAATATTACATGTATGAAAAAGGCATGGCAACGCTTTGCGTATACGATGACTTAAGTAAACAAGCAGCAGCTTACCGCCAATTATCCCTTCTTATGCGCCGTCCTCCTGGTCGTGAAGCATATCCTGGTGATATTTTTTATGCCCATTCGCGTTTGCTTGAACGGTCTGCAAAGCTTGCAGAACGCTACGTAATTGTTGACAAAAACTCTGATGAATCAAAAGTTACAGACGATTGGGGCGTTAACCGTGATGAAGCGGGCAAAGGTGTAGTTTATGTTGGGCCAGCAGGTAAAGAGCATGCATTAAAACATGATCTTCCTAAGCACCCAAATCATAAGCTTGCAAAAGTTAACACTTCTGGCGGTTCGTTAACTGCTCTTCCTATTATTGAAACTTTGGAAGGTGAAGTATCTGCATACATCCCAACCAATGTGATTTCGATTACCGATGGGCAAATTTATTTGCAAGGTTCTTTGTTCAACGCTGGCGTTAGGCCTGCAGTGGATGTGGGTATCAGCGTTTCCCGCGTGGGTGGTAAAGCTCAGATTTCAGCAATGAAGCAAGTATCTGGTGGTTTGCGATTGGATCTTGCCTCGTTTAGAGAGCTTGAAGCTTTTGCGCAACTAGGAACTGAACTTGATAAAACATCCCAGTCGCAGTTGGATAGAGGGTACAGCGTTGTTGAAATATTAAAGCAACCACCTTATAAGCCAATGAATGTTGCTGATCAGGTAATGATTATTTTTGCTGCAACAAAAGGCTTTTTAGACAAAGTTGAAAGGTCAAAAGTTCAGGCTTGGGAACTTCAGTTTCTAGCCTTCATGAAAGAACAGAAACCTGAAGTTCGAAATGCTTTGATAAGCGAAAAGAAATTGTCTCCAGATCTTGTCAAAAAGCTGGAAGCATCAATCAATGAATTTGGTTTTCAGTTCAAAGGCTAATATTGGGTAAGGTGTTTAATTATGGCAAAAACTCGTGAACTTGTGGTTCGAAGAAAAGCGATCCGCAATATTCGCAAGATAACCCGGACCATGGAACTTATCGCCACTGCGCGTTTTAAGAAAGCCATGGATCGGACTGTTGAAGCTGCAGCTTATACTAAGAAAATAGCTGAGATTGCCGCTGAACTTTCTGCGTCTGCTCAGGATGTAACTCATCCTCTTTTGGTAAATCGCGAAAAAATTTCGAAGAGGATTTTACTCGTTATTTGCTCTAACAGAGGCCTTTGTGGTGGTTATAACGCAGGCATCTTAAGGGAAGCAACCAATAGTTTAAACGCTGCTAAATCTAGGGGGGAAGAAACTCTTTTAGAACTTAGCGGTAAGCGCGCAATTTCGTTTTTTAAGTACCAGCAAATTATTCCCGTTGCCACCTATATCAATTTCGAAGATAAGCCTAGGTTTGATGAGGTTGAACCTCTTGCAGATAAATTCATAAGTGAATTTGTTGCTGGTAATGTTGATGCTGTTGATGTTGCCTATATGAAGTTTCTTAACCCAGCAAGGCAAATTCCTGTTGTTGAAACTATCCTGCCTTTTGCAAAACCAAATGAATCTTCTGCAACAGCAGTTAAGAAGAATGATAATACAAGTTATGAGTTTCTGCCTAGCGCTGAAGAAATTCTTGCTGAACTTCTTCCTCAGGCATTTAAAGCATCGCTTTTCAAATGTTTTCTTGATGCTGCAGTTAGCGAGCAAATTGGCAGACGTGTGACTATGAAAGCCGCAACTGAAAATGCCGATGATATGATCAAAGCTATTTCCTTGCTATATAACAGGGCTCGACAAGCTCAGATTACTAAGGAAATTTCTGAAATTATCGGTGGCGCTGCTGCGCTTGAATAAGTTTTGATAAAAATCCGGGTTCTTATGATTTTTGACTAGAGAGGGTTTTTTGTTATGGTTAGTGCAAATGCTGGAAAAATAGTTGAAGGTAAAATTGTTCAGATCATCGGGTCTACTTTTGATGCTGAGTTTCCTGAAGGACACCTTCCAGAAATTTATAACGCCATTAAAATCGATTCTGATTACAAGAATGTTATTCTTCATCTTACTGGTGAAGTTCAGCAGCATCTTGGTGGAAATCGTATTCGTTGCGTTGCTTTGGGCTCAACTGAAGGCTTGGTACGTGGCATGAAGGTAATTGATACTGGTGCGCCAGTAACTATTCCTGTAGGCGAACAAACCTTAGGTCGGGTGTTTAATTTGCTTGGCGAACCCATTGATGGTAGGGGCGCGGTAAATGCTACTGAAACAAGACCTATTCATCGAGAACCGCCTGCTTTTTCTGAACTGTCTCCTAAGACAGAAATTTTTGAAACCGGCATTAAAGTTATTGATCTCTTGACCCCACTTGTTCGTGGTGGAAAAGCTGGTCTCTTTGGTGGTGCTGGTCTTGGTAAGACCGTTATTCTTACCGAACTTATTGCTCGTATTGCAACAATGCATGAAGGTTATTCTGTTTTTGCTGGTGTTGGTGAAAGAACCCGCGAAGGTAATGACCTTTGGCTGGAAATGCAAGAAACCAAAATTGGTAAAACTGATCGATCAGTTATTACTCAGACTGCTATGGTGTTTGGTCAGATGAACGAACCACCAGGTGCTCGCCTTAGAGTTGCTCTAACTGCTCTTACCATGGCTGAATGGTTTCGAGATGCAACTGGTAAGGATACTCTTTTGTTTGTTGACAATATCTTCCGATTTTCTCAGGCAGGTGCAGAAGTTTCTGCATTGCTAGGCCGTATGCCTAGTGCTGTAGGTTACCAGCCTACACTCGCTACCGAAATGGGCGAGTTGCAAGAAAGAATTACATCGACAGCCAAGGGCGCTATTACCAGCGTGCAAGCTGTTTATGTTCCTGCTGATGATCCAACCGATCCAGCTCCCGCAAATGCTTTCCAGCATCTTGATGCGTTTATTTATCTTGAAAGAAAAATATCTGAAAAAGGTATTTACCCTGCTGTCGATCCTCTTGCCAGCTATAGCAATATTTTGGATCCAAATGTTGTTGGCGTTGAACACTATGGTGTTGCCCGCAAGGTACAGCAAATCCTGCAAAGATATCGCGAATTGCAAGACATTATTGCTATTCTTGGTGTTGAAGAACTTAGCGTGGAAGATAAGCAAGTTGTTTCGCGCGCTCGAAGAATTGAACGCTTTTTATCCCAACCCTTTATCGTTGCTGAAGTCTTTACTGGTAAGCCCGGTAAAGTTACTTCTTTGCAAGATACCATCCGAAGCTTTAAAGAGCTTTGCGAAGGAAAGTGGGATCACCTTCCTGAATCAGCTTTCCTTTATGTGGGGGCGATTGAAGAAGCGGCTGAGCGAGCCAAAGAAATGGCGGCAGGTAAGTAAACCATGGCAGAAAACAATTCCAAACTTCATTGTGTTGTTGTGACACCCGAAAAGGCCTTGGTTGACCAAGAATCTGATTCCTTGGTTATACCTTTGTTTGACGGCGAAATGGGTATACTTCCCAATAGAGCAGCCTTAGTTTCGAAGCTGGGGTTTGGTTCCCTTCGTATTCGTAATGGCTCCACGGATTCCTTTTTCTTTATTGAAGGTGGAACGGTACAAATCTCCAATAATATTGTTACCTTGTTGACCCCAAGGGCCACGGAACTTTCAGCCTTGGATGTTAATTCTGCTAAAGCTGTTATTGAGTCAAATCTTGAAGGTAAAACTTCAAGCGAGCGTTCAAAACTTAAAGATCGCGCCCGCGCAATTGTTCGTGCAAGTGCCAAATTAAACAGAAAGTAATCCTTACTTTTCTCGCTTTACTTGTCTGATAACAAAACCAAGCAAGACTTTGCTTCCACCGGGTAAATGCTTTCAAATGCGATATTGGGAGCCTCATGGAAGCTTACTATATCGAGAGGCGAGGCTTTTGCGGTATCGATAATTCTGCGCCATGGCCTTCCTGTTGGTGAAGCAGGGATTTTACATTCTGCTGGTTCATTTCCAGAATTCATAGCGACAAAGAAGTCTGCATCGGTTTCTCTACCGGTTTTTAATCCATTTAAAGCAAAAGCAAGGAATGTACTTTCGGTTGAAAAATCAGGGTTAAGGGGTGTAATTCCGTGCCAAATAACATCTCCAGTCTTCATAAAAGTTCGTCTTCTTAAAGCTGGATGTGCGAGCCGCAATTTGATTATTTCTTTAGTGAAGCGATGGAAGTCTGAGTTTTTTTCTAGAAAGGACCAATCGGTCCAACTGATTTCATTGTCTTGACACCAAGCGTTATTATTTCCTTTTTGAGTACGTAGAAATTCATCGCCAGCTAGCATCATGGGAACACCTTGCGAAATAAACAAGGTGACATAAAAGTTTCTGACCTGTCTTTTTCTTAAACCTAGGATGTAGGGATCATTTGTTGGGCCCTCTTCCCCGCAATTCCAGCTGAAATTCTCCGAACAGCCATCATTGTTTCCTTCGCCGTTTCGAAAGTTATGCTTTACGTTGTAACTTACAAGATCCCAGAGTGTGAACCCATCATGGCAGGTAATAAAATTTAAGCTGTGTCGAGGTTTTCGACCGGAAGATTCGTATAAATCGGAACTCCCGCAAATACGGGTAGCAAGTAAAGAAGCAATTCCTGGCTCTCCACGCCAAAACCTGCGAATATCATCGCGATATTGGCCATTCCACTCGCTCCATCTTCTACCGTAGGGGAAAAGTCCAACCTGATACAGCCCTGCAGCATCCCATGGTTCAGCAATTAATTTGGTGTCAGCAAGCACGCCATCTTCGGCAATCATTTCTACGATTGGTGGTTCCACTAAAACATTTCCGAGATAATCTCTGCCTAATATCGATGCGAGGTCGAAACGCAAACCGTCAACATTCATGTCTGCAACCCAGAATCGCAGACTGTTTGTAATCATTTCCCGTACGACCGGATGATTGCAATTTAAGGTGTTGCCGCATCCGGAAAAATTAAAGTAATTCCCATCTTTGTCTACCATGTAATAGGTAGAATTATCTAAGCCTCGAAAACTGTAAGTCCTACCGCGATGATTTCCTTCCCCGGTGTGGTTAAAAACCACATCCATGATGACTTCAATTCCAGCCATATGAAATGCATGAACCATTTTTCGGAATTCAACAATGTGTTGGTTTATATTTCCCACACTTGCGTATGAAGTTTTAGGGGCATTAAATGAAATAGTGTTATAACCCCATAAATTCCGGTGTTTTTTACCAGTGGCGGGGTCAAAAAAGGGGCAATCATTCTCATCAAATTCATGAACAGGTAAAAGTTCGATTGCTGTTATACCGAGATTTTTTAAGTATGGGATTTTTTCTATCAACGCATCAAAAGTTCCAGGATTGACAGTCATGGAAGTTGGATGGCATGTAAATCCGCGGACATGAACTTCATAGATGATGCTATCTTCCATAGGAGTGCATAGATGCGTGTCTTCCATTTGGGGGATTTCGTTATTTGTGAAAATACTTAGTCTGGAAGTGTGGTGAGCCATGGATTCATCATTAACTCCCCATTCCGATCCCCCAGAAATAGTTTTGCATTGAGGATCTAAAAGGAGGTGTTCAGGATCAAATCGATGTATAGGTGACTGGGGTCCATTAACTCTCCACCCATAGCAAAATGATTCGGGTAAGCCTTCAACAGCAATATGCCAATGATCCCCTGTTCTACTTTTTCTTGGGTGTAGAACTATCTCTGCAATTGGCTCTTTGGATTCGAGTGTAAATAATGCAAGATGAACCTCGGTTCCGTGCCTGCATAGCAATGCAAAATTAATGCTATTATTTAAAGGTGTGGCACCAAGAGGTAGGCATTTACCACGGGATAGTTTTAATGGAGTCATTTTTGATGTTTTGCCATTGCAGTTAAATTATGATCATTCGAGCATATTAAAATATAAAAGAACATTGGCTATTGTGTGTCAAGAATACTGAAAAGACTAAGAAATATACTTGCATTTTTTCAAAAAACTTTATAATCTAAATTAGTCAGATTTATTTATAGTTGTTAAAGATAAACCACCTTAGCTGGTTATTTGACCAAGCAACAAAGCATAGTGATTTATTGAGCTAATTTTTATGACCTTCCAGGCTTAATATTTTTGTTAAATCATGGATCACTTTTTATTTTTTTAAAGTTCCCAATGGAGGATTGATTATGTCCGTCGCAAGCGGCGACGAAGGGATGGGCAACCTAGCTAGGAAAAGAGTAGTTCGCAAATCTCCAGAACAAGCTTCCCCTTCAAGCAGTATTGAATCAAGTCAACCAGCTCAACCAATAACTCCAGTTGCTAAGGTGCAAACCAGCACACGGCTTGACGATTTGTATAGGCTTCCAATGCCTAAACTTTTTGCGCATGCCGAAAAAGAAGGTGTTGCTGAACACACTGGGATGACCCGTGTACAGTTAATCGTGTCGGTAGTTCGCAGACAAATTGAGCGCGGTAATGCCGTCAAAGGTTCCGGAACTTTGGAAGTGCTACCGGATGGATATGGTTTTCTTCGTAGTGCAGCCCATAATTACTTGGCTTCTCCAGAAGATATTTATGTTTCCCCAAGTCAAATACGCAGGCTTGGTTTACGCACTGGACTTATGATTGAAGGCCCTATTCGCTTGCCGATTGAAGGGCAGGACAACTTCGCTTTGATGCAAGTAGAGCTAGTGCAAGGCCGTGCTCCAGATGAACGAGCTCGTCCTGTTGTTTTTGAAGATCTAACACCCCTTCATCCGAATAAAAGACTTTTCCTTGAAACTTCAAGCGGGGAACTTTCTACTAGGGTTGTCGACTTAATTACTCCTATTGGTAAAGGTCAGCG
>CAJCCR010000376.1 GCA_903960945.1 uncultured Planctomycetaceae bacterium | reverse complement strand
TTAAGATTAAGTTTTATGAAAGTGAAAAGCACGATGGATGTAACCCAAACAGCTTCCGGCCTGCCATTAGGTGAAACTACAACTCCATTGGGCCCGATGCAAGATTCCAAAAATGCAATAGCAGAGGCAAACTCTTTACTTGATTCATACTTGCTGTTTTTAAGTGCCAAAAGGGCCAAACAGGTCGGTTCAATCGATGCAGCTTTATTTGAGTAATAAGCCCAGCCACCGCTTTGAACAGCATTTTCAATAAGCCAATTTTCCAAATCAAATACGGATTGGCTATGCATGGATTAGTTTTCTATCAGGATTTAATTTGGAGTCGACCCTGAACTACGGAGTTTACTACGCAAGAATTTTGCCCTAGCGGTATTTCTTTCTTCACCATCAAGGGTGCTACCCATCAATTTTTGCAAATGTGCTGGCTGGGTCTGAATAAACAATTCATTAACCGTGTTAATATCCACATCTTCAATCATCTTCATGTGAATACCCAGTCGAACATAAGACAAAAGTTCCATGGTTTCATCGGAGGTCATCATAGTGGCAGAACTTAGAGTACCAAAAGCTCTGGAAATACGATCCTGAAGGATTTGACCATTATCTTTTTTCCAAGCAACACGGGCCTGCCGCTCATAATCAATGATTTGAGGAATCACGCTATAGATTTCATTAAGGATAGCCGTTTCGCTTTTACCTAAGGTAACCTGATTGGAAATCTGGAAGAAGTGCCCAGAAAAACGGCTGCCTTCGCCGTAAAGGCCGCGATGAGTAAGATTGATACGCTGCAATGCTCGGAAAACTTTGTCGATTTGCTTGGTGAAATCCAAGGCGGGCAAATGCAACATCACACTTGCACGCATTCCCGTTCCAACATTAGTTGGGCAAGCAGTGAGGTACCCAAATTCTTCGTGAAATGCGTAGGAAACTTTTTTTTCTAGATAATCATCAAGCTTATTGATGGTTTCCCAGGCGCTTTCGAGAGAAAAACCCGAGCGCATTACCTGTAGGCGCAAATGGTCTTCCTCGTTAACCATAAGGCTAAGGGATTCCAAGTTGCCAAGCGCTACGCCACGAGGGCCATCATTAGCAGCCAATTCTCTGGAAATGAGCTGTCTTTCTACAAGGAATTGGCGATCGAGCGTGTTTAGGGCGGTAAGGGACACATATTCGAACTTTTGTTCAAATTCGAGTGTTTGAATGCGGTCTTTAAGAAGGGTTTCAATTTCAGCTTTTTGAAAGTTACTAGCTCGATTGGGAAAAGGAAACCCAGCAAGATTTCTTGCCAGCCTAATTCTGCTGGAAATCACAATATCCGATTCAATACCACTACCTTTAAGCCATTCACCACTTGATTTCGAGAGTGATTCAAAATTCATCCGGATTTTCCTTTTCTCTAAGTAAATCCCTTAACCTTGCGGCTTCTTCATAGGATTCTAGTTCAATTGCTTTTTTAAGTTCCTGCCTGATTTTTAGTATCTCATCAGATCTTTTACCTGAAAGATCCGGATTGCGCTTGGGTATTTTACCAAGATGCTTTTTTGAATGCTGAATTTTTTCGATTAACGGCTCAAGACCCAGTTTAAAATGGTTATAGTCTTTGGGGCAACCCAAGCGCCCCTGAGCGCGAAAATCCATGTAGCGCGTTCCACAGTCTGGGCACACTAATTTTGATAATTCATCTGCCTCTTTACCTATATGCTTGGAAATCAGACCCTGCAAAATGCCCGGAAGGTCATTATCTGATTGTTTGAGCAACTGCTTAGCTTCTGCACATTCTTTGCAAATGTTCGTGATTTTTTTTTGGCCGCCTACAATGTCGGTCAAATGGATTGTCGCAGGTTTTGAACAGTACTTACAAATCATGATTTAAGTTGGCCAAGGGAAAAGTTTAATATTAACTTACTGGTTCTCAAGCAATCGTATTTTATCTCTAATACCTGCAGCCTCTTCATATTTTTCTTTTTGAATAACCGATTGAAGCTGTTTTCTTAAAAGATCAATTTCTTTTTGAATATCCTTGTTTGTGCCATATCTTGTAGGAAACTTGCCACAATGCTTAGTTTCTCCGTGAATATTCTCCAAATAAGGCAATAATTCATCATGAAATACGGTGTAATCATGGGGGCAACCCAAACGGCCTGAATTCCGAAAATCAGCAAACTGCATGGCACAGGTTTCACAAACAGCAGAGGTTGCCCCGGCTAAATTTTCTACCATTTTCGCTATAGAAGGCCCAAGATCTACCTCAATGGTTTCTTTTTCCAAAACTTCCTCTTGCAAATACTTTTGTGCACATTCTTCGCAAAAATGGCACTCCTGAACATTATCTTTACTAACAATTTCGGTAATATGCATCGTTGCGACTTTAGGACACTTATGACATTTCATCTGCTTGTTTCCTCGTAATTCAATATTGAAAATCAAGCCATTACAAAAACTATCCACTATCAAATTACATGAACTATGATTATTTTAGCGGAGTAGTACAAGATGCAAACATTAGTTTTTTATAAATAGACTATAAACTTTGCAATTTCCTCACCTTTTATCAGGGTTTCCTATGAAAAATATTTACAAAATATGCTTAATTTTAACTCTTTTGCCCCTAACTTATCCTCTATGTGCAGAGGAATGGAATGGTTTTCTTGGCCCCAAAAGAAATGGCCAAGCTTTTCCCAGTATTGAAGCTTTTGTGAAAGAACCTCAATTAATCTGGTCTGCACCAGTTGGAGACGGGTTTAGTGGCCCGGTTGTTTTTGCGGAAACTGTTTTTCTCCATCATCGCATTCAAAACACTGAAGAAATCACATCCTTCTCGCTAAAATCAGGAAAAGTAAATTGGAAAAAGTCTTTCCCCACAACTTATAAAGATGATTTTTCCAGAGGCGATGGCCCTCGCTCTACACCTGCGGTTAATAAAACCGCGATAGCATCTATTTCCCCTGATGGAATACTGCGAGCACTTAATACTAGCAATGGGCAACTCTTATGGGAAAAAGATCTGGTCTCTGAATTTGAATCGAGCAAGATTTTTTTTGGGTTTGGCAGTTCGCCCTTAATTATTGATGATAAATTAATTGTAATGGCAGGTGGCAAAAACGCTGGTTGTGTTTGCATTGATATCAAAACTGGCACGCTTATTTGGAAGAGCGGCAGTTTTAAAGGAAGTTATGCATCGCCAGTTGTTTCCAAATTCGCCAACGAGGATTCGGTTTTTCTATTTCACCGCGATGGCCTTTCTATTCTTAAATTAATTGATGGCTCAAATATTGGAATGTTTCCCTGGCGAGCCAGATTTGATGCTTCCGTTAATGCTGCAACTCCTTTAATTCAAGGCGATGAAATTTTCTTAACCGCCAGCTATGGGACAGGTGCTGCTTGGCTTAAATTTAGTTTGGGAAAGTTTGAAAAAACTTGGGCCAACGACACTTCTCTTTCGTGCCATTTTGGCACCCCAATTATTTCGAACGGCTACTTATATGGCTTCCACGGCAGGCAAGAGGCTGGAGCAGAATTTCGTTGTGTAAATTTAAAAACAGGAGAGGTTTTATGGTCAAAGGATGGAACAGGTAGTGGAAATTTAATCAAATTTAACAGTCATTATCTGGTATTAGCAGAAGATGGAACCCTCTTTTTAAACAAATTTAATTCGACCAAATGGGAAACTATTTTTTCTCAGAAAATCCTTAATAACGCCTGCAGGGCCCAACCAGCATTTGCAGACAAATTTTTGCTAGCAAGAGATGGCACTAAACTTATCTGCCTTCAAATAGCGCCCTAATCTTTAAATGCTTATGAATAAATATTGATGCTTTCCCCTAGCCGCCTGACTAGCGCAGAAGGGCTAAGGAAGGAACACACCGTTTAAACGGTATAAACGGACCATTTTAATTCAAAATTGGAGGAATGGGCAATATTTGAGGGCATATTTCAACCTTTTTTAATTTACAATCTTAAATGTTAATACGGGATTCTAAACACTAGGTGAAATCATGCGCATTTATCAATTCTTAAAGTCCATGGGAATTTCATTTGATATTATTCAACATCCCCCAGCTTTTTCAGCCCAAAAACTTGCAAAATATCTGCACACACCAGGCAGGCAAATTGCTAAAACTGTTCTCCTTAAAACCATAGATAGTTATAAAATTGCAGTTTTGCCTGCAGACCAAATGCTTGATAAATTCCAGATCGAACTTTTGATCGAGACAAAGGTTAAAATGGCAAACCCTCTAAACATGTCTGAACTTTTCTTTGATTGCGAATGGGGGGTAGTCCCAGCATTTGGCTCCGCTTATGGAATTTCCACCATCGTAGATTCTTGCCTTCTTGAGTGTTCCAGCATTGTTGTTCCTGGGCATTCTCATCTTGAATCCATTCGCATCAATGCTAAAGATTTTCTTGCCTTAGAGAATCCAATGTTTGGCTCATTTCTTAAACCAGAAATGGTTGCAGTTTAAACTTCCTAACCAAATCTGCTTTAGGGTTTAATTTTCCGCCTTCAGAAAGTATTCTGAAGAAATGAACATTCTTGAAAATTCCTACATAATTACCGGCCCGACTGCATCAGGTAAAACCAACCTCGCAATCAAGTTGGCACAGCATTTAGATTCAGAAATAATTTGCATGGATTCCATGACTCTTTATAAAGACATGGATATTGGCACAGCCAAACCCACCCAACACGAACAAGCTTTGGTTAAGCACCATTTGGTAGACATTTTACTACCAACGGAAACAAGCAATGTGCAATTTTGGCTTAAATGTGCTACAGAAATTGCTCAAGCATTGATCAGTAAAGGAAAATCACCAATTTTTGTTGGTGGCACTCCCCTGTATCTAAAAGCACTAATGATGGGCTTGTTTGAAATTCCAGAAATCCCCAAACACATTCGTGCGGAGTTAGAGTCAAAATTCCCCCAAACTGATTTTGCAGACGCTCATCGAATGCTGTCAGAAATCGATTCTGATTCTGCTAAAAGAATTCACCCAAATGACCGACGCAGAATTATTCGGGCATTAGAGGTTTGGCAGGGCCTAGGAAAAACAATCAGTTCTCTTCAAAAACAGTGGGAAATAAGCACTAATAGCCAATTCAACCCAGATAAAATCCGATGCATTTGGCTACAAATGCCCCGCCAAAAATTACATGAACGGATTCATATTCGAACCAAACAATTACTTAAAAATGGTTGGGTTGATGAAGTACTGCTTTTACGCCAAAAATATCCAAATCTTAGCAAAGAAGCTTCCCAAGCAATTGGTTATTCCCAAATCTCCAAATTTTTAGATGGGTCGCTAAGTTTCGAAAAAATGGAAGAAGCTATTAATCTAGCTACTAGGCAGCTAGCAAAAAAACAAGAAACTTGGTTTAGACATCTTTCAGGTTGTATTCCTGTACCCTTGGAAAATAACTTCCAATTTTGGAATTTCCATATCGATATGCAACCAGATATTCTGCTATGATTAAATTTAATGTTGTTTAATCTTATTCTGTTATCCATGGCAAATAATTTTTAAGGCTTTTGTAGTTATAAAAAATTTATGTCACAAAAAGTAACAATTCATGTTCTCGAAGGTTCTGATAAAGGCATCGCTTTTCGCTCGTTGAACTTACCTGTTTCTATTGGCAGGGAAGAAGGCAACAACATTCGCCTCAGTGATGAAAGAATCAGCAGGTTTCACGCTAAGATTCAAGACGATAATGGCGAAATAATCCTCACAGATCTTGAAAGCACAAACGGAACAAGAGTAAATGGCAATACCATTCACATTCGCAGATTAAAAGCGGGCGACAGAATAAGCATAGGAAGATCAATTCTGTTGTTTGGCTCAGAATCCGAAATACGTAATCGAATCAATTCAATCTCAAGCATTGCAGAAAAAACCGGCAAAACCAGACTTTCCGATGATACAGATCAGGGTACCGATCAAGCTTCAATAATCGTAGAAACCTTCGACCACGATTTACCTGCAAACTTAGAACCCGATCAGACAATTTCTATCCAACAGGGCAATGTCTTCCTTGGCGACAAACCACTTCCCCCTCTACCAAGAAAACTTTCTCCATCCCAATCAGCAAGACTTGCAGAATTATTTGAATACCTTCATAGGCAATTAACCTTAGCTACCGAAAGTATGAGCGCCACTGATGAAGATTCTGATATCTCATTAAAATACTCTGATTGGCAGAAAATCCAATCAATCCACCTAATCTTGGCTAAATATGCGCGTGCCATCATTGATCCCGATAACTTGCAAGCTTAATATCTTAACAATTTTTTAACATTCGATTCTTATTTTTGCTTTATAATCCAAATTTATAAATTGAAATAGTCTCTTTTAATCATTGTTACCATGGGAGTGCCCAAGGATGGCGGATAAATCTTTTGCTCATTTACATTGCCATACCCATTACAGCTTGCTTGATGGCGCCAGTCGAATTCCCGAACTTGTCAATTATGTCAAACAACAGGGCATGAATTCTGTGGCGCTAACCGATCACGGGAATTTATATGGGGCGATCGAATTTTATAAAGAATGCAGGGCTGGCGGAGTAAACCCAATCGTTGGCTACGAAGCTTATGTCGCCCCAAAGGGAAGAACAGATCGGGATGCAAAAAAGCGTGGGGATGCGGGGTTCCATTTAACCCTTTTAGCTAAGAACAACAAAGGTTATCAGAACCTGATAAAAATGGCATCGATAGCATTCCTCGAAGGTTATTACTATGTTCCGCGGATTGACAAAGAAATTTTAAAAGCCCACAGCGAAGGAATCATCTGCCTTAGCGGCTGTGCATCAAGCGAATTTAGCGACTTTATTCTTCAAGAAAAACATGAAGAAGCTACCAACTTAGCCCGATGGTTTGCTAAAGTTTTTAAAGATCGATTCTTTGTAGAGATCCAGAATAACGGAATCCCCATTCAGGAAGAATGCGCCCGTGGGGCGATTGACATTGCTAATAAACTTGGCTTACCTTTGGTTGCAACCTCGGATGCCCACTACCTAAGGCCTGAAGATAGTAACGCCCACGATGTTCTGCTTTGCATCAACACCGGAAGGCTTCGAAGTGACGAAAATCGCATGAAGTATGGTTCCGACCAGTTCTACATTCGTTCCCCCCAAGAAATGTACAAGCTGTTTCCAAATCAGGAAGAAGCAGTTAAACGAAGTCAAGAAATTGCTGACACCTGTGATATCCAGCTAGATTTCAGCAAAAGACATTTCCCAGTTTTTTCACCACCAGATAAAAAGCCCCCCGAGAAATACTTAACCGAATTATGTAATGCGGGCATGAAGGAACGCTACGGAGAAAATCCACCTGAAGCAGCCAAGGAAAGAATTGAAAAAGAAATTGGCATTATTTGCAGAATGGGATTTGCAAGTTACTTTTTGATCGTCGCAGATTTCGTCAGATTTGCAACTGACAAAGGAATTCCCAGTAGCGCTAGAGGTTCCGCCTGTGGGGCACTTGTAAGTTATGTTCTCAAGCTGAGCCATGTCGACCCACTTGAATACGGCCTTTTGTTCGAACGGTTTCTTGATCCTAACCGAAGCGAAGCCCCTGATATCGACATTGATTTTTGCAAGGAAAGGCGCGAGGAAGTTATCGCTTATGTTCGAGAAAAGTATGGCGAAGAAAGTGTTGCACAAA
The DNA here is from genome assembly GCA_903960945.1 of uncultured Planctomycetaceae bacterium. Lineage (GTDB taxonomy): Bacteria > Planctomycetota > Planctomycetia > Gemmatales > Gemmataceae > UBA969. The sequence goes on along the minus strand of CAJCCR010000376.1, from coordinate 12,808 downwards.
TTGCAACCTTCGGAACCATGGCTGCCAGAGCTGCAATTAAAGATGTGGGTAGGGTTTTTAATATCCCGCTCGATCGCGTAACCAAACTTTGCGAATTAGTTCCAGAAACACCCGGGATAACCCTTCAAGAAGCAATCAATGGTAATTCAGAATTCAAACATGCCATTAATGATGATCCGCAAATCAAAGAGCTAATGGATATCGCACTAAAGCTAGAAGGTACAAATCGCAATGCGGGTACTCATGCTGCGGGCGTGGTTATTTCGAATGGTCCTTTAACCGATTATGTACCGCTGCAAAGAATTGTGCGAAAAGGTGATGAATCGCAACGAAAAGACGAAGGCGTGATCACAACCCAATGGGTAATGGGAGACCTAGAAACCGTTGGCCTTTTAAAAATGGATTTTCTTGGGCTTAGAACTCTTACCGCACTCGATAACGCAGTTCGCATGATTAAAAAAAATCATGATGTAAGTATAGATCTAAACAGTATTCCGCTGGATAACAAAGCAACATACGACTTGTTGCAAAAGGGTGATGCAAAAGGTGTATTCCAATTGGATTCAAGCGGTATACGCGAACTTCTTAAGCGCATGAAACCCGATAATATTCGAGATATTATTGCGATCATGGCTTTATACCGCCCAGGCCCACTAGAAGGCGGGATGGTTGATTCCTACATCAACCGAAAACATGGCAGGGAAAAACCGGTATACGCAAACGCTGTCATGGAGCAAATTCTTTCCGAAACCTTTGGAGTCATGGTTTATCAAGAACAAATCATGCAGATTTTAAACCAATTGGGAGGTATCGAATTATCCAGCGCCTATGCATGCATCAAAGCGATCAGCAAAAAGAAATACGACATCATCGATAAAAGAAAGGAAGAATTCATCAGGGGGGCAAAAGAACGCGGCCTTGATGAGAAAACTTCTAGCGACATATTTCAATTGATCGTGGTATTCGGTGGCTATGGTTTTAACAAAAGCCATTCAGCGGCTTATGCACATATCGGCTTTCAAACTGCTTATTTAAAGCAACATTACCGCCCAGAATTTATGGCAGCCCTTCTTACCAGTGAAATAGAGGATGGAAATAAACGCGATAGCCTTGTAATGCATATTGATGATGCACGCCGTGGGGGAGTCGAAGTTTGCCCTCCAAATATCAACTTAAGTGATTCTGATTTTGTAGTAGAAGATGGAAAAATTCTTTTTGGACTTAGGGCAATAAAAGGTTGTGGGGGTAATGCTGCAGCAGAGATTGTGCGTAATCGCACGGAACTTGGCAAATACCGAGATATATTTGATTTTTGCGAACGAATTGATCTTAGGTTGGTAAGCAAAGGCGTGATAGAAAAACTAATCAAAGCAGGTGCGCTTGATTGCCTTAGGGCGCATAGGGCCCAATTAATGCATCTTTTGCCCAGAGCAATAAAAGGTGCGGTTGACAGGCAGCATGATAAAAAATCGGGGCAGGGCAACTTATTTGCCCAGGTAACTGAAACCCCAGCAGAGGAAGATAACAACAGCAAATCAGTTTTAATTCAAGTTCCAGAATGGAACGAAACAGAAAAACTCAAATTCGAAAAAGAAGTATTAGACTTTTACTTCTCTAGCCATCCGCTAACGCAATTTGAAAAAGAAATTCGCAGGTTTTCCACTCATTCTTGTGAACAACTACGGGACTTACCTGCAGACCACGAAGTTACCTTAGGGGGAATGATCACTCAAATCCGGTTCATGAACACCAAAAAAGCCAAGAACGGAAACACAAGATATGTACGCTGCAGGATTGAAGATTTTAATGGTGGGGTTGATTGTGTGATGTGGCCTGATGATTACCTTCGATACAAAGACGAATATCAGGAAGACCGGGTCTGTTTCTTTAAAGGCAAAGTAGAGCGAACAAGGGATGAGCCTGGCCTTATCCTGCAAAGAGTATTCAGCGTGGAACAAGCATCAAAAGAACTTGCAAAGGGGCTTTACTTGCAAGTTTCATTGGGTACAAATAAGCCCCACGAGATCAATCAAATTGCTGAAATATTAAAAACAAGCCCTGGATCTTGCCCAGTCTTTCTATCGGTTCGGGATTACGCAAAAAATCTTTGTGTGCTCAAGTTAGGCCGGGCTTTTCAAGTCAATCCAAACCGCTTTCCAGTTGAAGAACTTGAAGAAATTTTAGGGCAGGGGAATGTCAAACTAAGTTAGCGGCTTCGATTTCTAAAAGGGTTTTCTTTAAACTAAAACTTGCAGAAAACCCCCCTAATGTTTTATCCGAGGCTATTACCCTATGGCATGGTATCAGCAATAGAATTGGATTCTTCCCGCAAGCATTACCAACGGCTCTGCATGCTTTCGGATTCCCTATGTCAATTGCAATTTGCTTGTAATTTTTAGTTTGACCAAAAGGAATGGCAACTAATTTGTTCCAAACTTTTATTTGAAAGGCTGTGCCTTTGGGGCTGAGCTTCAGGTCAACTTTTTTCCCCACATAAAAACAATCAAGCAAGGCAATAAGGCGTTTACAATTATTTATTTTCTTGATCGAAACACTATCCTTAAGCGCTAATACGAACTCATTTAAACGTGAAGTTTGGTCTTCGATACCTGCAAGTAAGAAACGAACTGAACAATAATTCCAATAAATACTAAAATAAAAGTCTTTATAAAAACAGGAACTGATTACAAATTCATGAGCATCATTATCTGGAGAAAGGCTACTCATAAATTACGTTTAAATCTGGACATAGTGCCAAGATAAATTAGTAATGAAATTGATCGAAGAGCTTCTTTCCAATTAACTTTAGAAGAACCAGCCCTGCGATCCTCAAATATAATCGGGTATTCACCCAGTTTACTGCCACACCTATATACCCTGAAAAGCATTTCTTGCTGAAAGCTGTAACCTTTGGACCAAACTCGATCAAAGTTTACTTCTTTTAGTTTTGAAGTTCGATAACAACGAAATCCACCACTAGCATCACGAACAGGCATCCAGAAAAGAAGTTTAACCAGATAATTCACCGAAGTACTAATAACTTTGCGTGAAAAGGGCCAATTTTTAGTACCACCGCCAGGAATATACCGAGAACCAATCATTACATCTTTTTCTGCCATCCCCTGAAAAATTGCGGGGATATATCTTGGATGATGACTAAAATCTGCGTCGATACTCATGAAATAATCAAAATCATTATTAATTGCAAACTTCATCCCAGCCACAATTGCAGTGCCAAGACCTAGCTTACCAGTGCGATGAATTGCGTGCAAATTTGAAAGTTCTTGTGTGAGAAGATCTGCAAGTTTCCCTGTACCATCGGGCGAATTATCATCAACAATAAGTATATGGGCCTGAGGCATGAAATTTTTAATAGACTCAACCAATGGCCTGAGGTTATCGTGTTCGTTATAAGTTGCGATACTGATCAGGAGTTTACTTTGATTTAATTCCGCCACATGATCTCCAAGTAAATTCAACTATTTAATAAAATTAATGATTGAAAGTTTAACTAAAAGGTTATTTTAAAGCTATATAGCTTTGAAGAACCCAATTTTAAGGAAGAAAGATGGCTGCGACAGACCCGATAAAGATAACTTGCCCAGAATGCAAAAAAGTAATCTCTGTCCCCTCAGACTTACTTGGAAAGAAAGTTCGTTGCAAAGGGTGCAGCAAAGTTTTTGAGGCACAAAAACCAGCCCCGCCTAAAGAAACGGCAAAGCCTGCGGAAGAAGACAAAAAAAAACAGCAAGTAGGGGATGATCCTGATGATGATGGCAAAGCTTACGGCATGCACGATATGATATTGCAAGCCCGATGCCCTAATTGCGCCAAGGAATTATCCAGTGAAGATGATATTTTATGTATCTTTTGTGGTTACAACAATTTAACCCGACAAATAGCACAAACAAGAAAAACATACGACATCACCGGCGCAGACATATTCTTCTGGAATTTACCCGGGATTATCGGGGTTATTCTTTGTTTAATCTTAGTCACATTCAACATAGTTTACATGTTAAAGATTGATGAATGGTGTTCACCAGAAGAAGGTAAGACTGATGTCCCTTGGTTTGGATTTTTAGCACATGGATCAATTAAGTTGTGGCTTTATATAATTTCAGGCTTTATACTATTTTCAATTGGAAAATTCTCTTTTATAAGGCTCGTGTACGAAAACAGACCTAAAGAAGAAGAAAAGATTTAATCAACATAAACCCGTGAACAATCGCCCAGTTCATGCTTGCAAACCTCAAAACCTATGCCTTAATTGGCATTGATGCTACCCTTGTCGAAGCTGAAGTCGATGTTAGTGCTGGTTTTCCAAAAACGGTAATCGTCGGACTCCCAGAACAAGCAGTCAAGGAAAGCATCCATCGAATTGAACGAGCCCTATCCAATCTAGGCTACTCCAGGACTACAGGCCATACCGTCATCAACCTAGCACCAGCTGACTTAAAGAAAGATGCTGGAAGTTTCGACCTTCCAATTGCTCTTGGGATTCTTGCCGCAACTGAACAAATACCAATAAAAAACACAATCGACTACGCATTCGTTGGCGAACTCGCCCTTGATGGTAATCTCCGTCCCATTAAAGGTGCACTTTCAATAGCCTTGGCAGCAGCTAAAGGTGGCGTTAAAGGCTTGCTCCTGCCATTCATGAACGCCAAAGAGGCCAGTGTAGTAAAAGATCTTTTGATTTATCCCATTCATAACCTTTCAGACTCCGTTGGTTTTCTTACCGGGAAGAAAGTCATTGCACCTTTGGTTCCAGAGGAAAACTTAGCTTTCGAAAATCTCAACAAATATGACTTCGATTTCTCTGATGTACGCGGTCAGGAGTCCGCAAAACGAGCTCTAGTTGTTGCTGCTGCAGGCGGACATAATGTCATCATGATTGGTTCTCCTGGCACAGGAAAAACCATGCTGGCTAAAAGAATGGCAACTATCCTGCCCCCACTTACCCTTGAGGAAAGCCTCGAAACAACTCGTATTTACAGTGCACTAGGCAGGCTGAGTTCAGATCAATCTTTACTTACCACAAGGCCCTTTCGATCTCCTCATCACACCATCAGCGATGCCGGAATGGTGGGAGGTGGCAAAACCCCTGCTCCAGGTGAAATCAGCCTTGCCCATCATGGAATTTTATTCCTTGATGAATTACCTGAATTCAACAGGCGCAGCCTTGAAGTTTTAAGGCAACCATTAGAAGAAGGGCAGGTAACTATTTCCAGAGCCCTGCAATCCACAACTTTCCCTGCAAGGTTTGTACTGGTTGCTTCGATGAATCCATGCCCATGCGGGTATTTGGGCGACACAAAGCATCCTTGCAAATGCTATCCCGCTGCAATTGAAAAATACATGGGTAAAATCAGTGGACCACTTTTAGACCGAATTGATCTCCACATCGAAGTGCCTGCTGTTCCATTTCAAGAACTTACAGCTATATCTGACGGAACATCTAGCACTCTCATGCGTGAACAAGTCAACTTGGCAAGAGAAAAACAGAGCCTACGATTTGGCAAATCAAATTTTATGCTGAATAGCAGAATGAATTCTAAACAAGTTCGAAAGCATTGCGTTCTCAACAAGGAAAGCAAATCATTACTACAAATCGCAATGGAAAATCTTGGCCTTTCTGCTAGGGCTCACGATCGGATTTTACGCATGGCCCGTACAATTGCAGACCTTGAACAAGCAAGCGAAATTCTTGCCCCACACCTTATCGAAGCTATCAGTTACCGTAGTTTGGATCGAAAACTCTGGATGAAATAGATTATTTACCATTTGCCCAAATGGTTCTTCCGCCATCAACAGGTAATTCAATTCCGGTAATGAATTCGCTTTGGATCAGAAATAACACGGCTCGTGAAACATCCTGTGGTGAACCTTCAGAACGAACAAGAGTAGCGTTGATTGCTTCTTGTCGCTCTTGCAGGGGTAAATCGATGGGCAGCATAACTGGCCCAGGAAGAATGCAATTAACCCGAACTTTGGGATTTCTACTGCCAAGCTCCACCGCCAAACTTCGCGTAAGCGTTGGAATCGCCCCTTTGGTAGCAAAGTAAGCACTATAGCCAAGATATGGCCTATCTTGAGCCCAATCACCAATATTAATAATATTGCCGCCCTCGGGTTGAGCGATCATCATAAGACCCGCCAACCTAGAGGGAAGAAAAGTAGCCAAAATATTTGCTTCAAAGTGCCGGGATACATCCTTTGAAGAAATTTCGAGAAAGTCTTTTCGCTCCCAAATCGAAGCACAATTCACCAAAGCATCAAGGCGCCCAAATTGCACCTTTATTTCATGAAACATATTTTCAACATCAGATTCCTGTGCTAAATCAGCTTGAAACGTCGTAGCCTTAATTCCAGCCTTATTTAATAATTCTGCAGACTGTTTTGCTTCAAGAGCCGATGTTCTATAATGAATACATATATGATAACCAATTAACCCCAGAGCATGAGCTACATGCCATCCAACTCTTTGTTTTCCACTGCCTGTTATAAGGGCAACTTTCTGAGGCATAATGATTCAACCTTCTTAAATGGAATATTTAAAGTTTGTAGCCATTCGTCAGTACTGAGTTTATCATAAATTATGTTTTTCTAATTTATCTTTAGAAGGAATATCCGAATGGAACCAGTGCTTTATGCATTTTATGTAATCTTGGGAATTGCAGTCATCAAAATGGCGATTCTTCTAATACTTTGCAAAGGCAATTTAAGTAATCTTGCAAATGCGATCACCACATTTTTTTCAGTCTTAGCCCAAGGCAAAACTCCTCAAAAAGAAAAAGTCAGTAGCATTCCCAAAGGAGAAATCAAAGTTAATGCGGACCTAATCTGGCCGCTTTATTTACTACAAAGAGAAGCCAGACTTATCGACTTTTTACTTGAAGATATCAGTTCCGCGCCTGATGACCTTGTAGGGGCAGGGGTCCGTGAGGTGCATACAAAATGCAGGAAGTACCTACTCGAAAAATTAACCTTACAACCAGTTATCCCCCAAGAAGAAGGGGCCAGAATCACTATTGAATCGGGATTTAATCCAAGCAAAATAATGCTTACTGGTTTCCTCGAAGGGCAACCTCCCTACAACGGAATACTTAAACACCAAGGCTGGCAGGTCTTATCTTCCCAGATTCCGGAAGTAACCGATTCTTTCCGAAAGAATCCAGTCCTTGCACAAGCTGAATTAGAAATTCCCCAAAAGTAAGCAGAACAAAACCATGGCAAATTCACGGTTCTCAATTGGTATCGATTTAGGCACTACAAACTGTGCTATAGCTTACATTGATTCTCAAAAAGAGGATGGAACTGCAGAAGTACTTAATTTGCCTCAAATTGTTCAGCCCGGAGTTTATGAAGACAGGAAATTGCTACCCTCTTTTCTTTATCTGCCTCAAAAAGGAGAATTCCAAAACGGGGCTTTTAAACTTCCTTGGGGGGAAGAGCAACCATTTATTGTTGGCGAATTTGCCAAATCCCATGGCGCACTGGTCCCGACTCATTTGGTAAGTTCTGCAAAATCTTGGCTTTGTCATACAGCAGTCAACAGGCGCGATAAAATCCTTCCTTGGAAAGCTAATGATGAATCAAATAAAGTTTCCCCTCTCGAAGCCAGCGCCCTTTATTTGAAGCACCTAGTTAATTCATGGAACGCACAGTTTGGGACAATTGATAATGAGCTAAAACTTGAAAAACAGGAGGTCGTCCTTACGGTTCCCGCCTCCTTCGACGCTGATGCCCGTGATTTTACCATGGAAGCTGCCAAAGATGCAGGTTTTAAGAAAATTAGTCTGCTCGAAGAACCTCAGGCTGCTTTTTACTCTTGGCTTGAAGCAAACAAAGACACTTGGCGCGGACAAGTCCAGGAAGGTGATGTAATCCTAGTTATTGATGTCGGAGGAGGTACCTCCGATTTTACTTTGATTGCTGTAGAATCTGATCAAGGCAATCTCTTTCTAAATAGACTTGCTGTCGGGGAGCATATTCTCCTTGGTGGCGATAATATGGATCTCGCCTTAGCGTACGAATTATCAAGGCAACTTGCAGCAAAAAATATAAAACTCGATCTCGCACAAATGGTGGCTCTTTCACATGCGTGTAGAACTGCAAAAGAAAAACTTCTAGCGGACAAAGATCTACGATCTTGGCCAATGACCATTCTTGGCCGCGGTTCCAAAATGATTTCAGGCACAATCAAGTGTGAGTTAGAAAGATCAATACTGGAGAAAGTATTACTAGAGGGATTTTTCCCAATTTGTGGTCCTGATGACCAACCCACCTTGCAATCGGGTTATGGGTTTCAGGAAATTGGTCTACCTTATGCAGCAGATGCCGCAATTACTAAGCATCTTGCGCATTTTTTAGTGAAGCATCGAAAATCGATCGAGCAAAAATCTTCCCAATGCAAAGATGGCAAAAAAACATCCGGTGTCAATGTGGTTCTTTTCAATGGCGGAGTTTTCAAATCACCCCTTCTTAGACAGAGAATACTAGACAATCTTGAATCTTGGAGCAAAGGCCCAATCAAAATGCTTTCGCATCAAGATTTAGATTTATCGGTTGCGGTTGGGGCAGCTAGTTTTGGAATTGCAAGAAGAGGCAAAGGAATCCGCATTCGCGGAGGTGCTCCAAGAACTTATTACATTGGGATTGAGTCTTCTGCTCCTGCAATTCCAGGTTTCCCCCGACCCATCAAGGCGTTGTGTGTAGTCCCATTTGGCATGGAAGAAGGAACGGAATCAGATATTCCAGGACATGAATTTGGCTTAATCATTGGGCAAAAAGTCACCTTTCGCTTTCTTTCCTCTTCCACGCGAAAAAATGACGCCCTTGGCACTATCCTTGAAGAGTGGGATGATGATGTTCACGAAATATCACCCTTACAATTAACTTTGGAAAATCCGGAAAAGAACGCTAGCATGGTGCCAGTTTACTTGCACAGCAAAATAACTGATATTGGTACCTTGGAGTTATGGTGTATCGGCAAAAATTCGAAACAAAAATGGAAACTCGAATTTAATGTCCGCGAAAACAAAGCTAACTTATAAATCAGACTAGGTTTCTTAAAATTTCGTAACTATCAATGGATTTATTAAATAGAATATCTTTGCCTAGAATCAAACCTTGGCTTGAGCCTTGTCCTCGAAGAAAGAGAAAAACATGGAATCTGGTAATAATAAAGAAATTAAGCATCCATTTGCAATCATACTTGCTGTTACGGCTGGTTTACTCAGGCTTGTGCCACATTATCCAGGTTGCACGCCCATAGGCGCCATGACTTTATTCTCTGGAAATAAAATTAATGGTCTTTCTTCTTGGTTGATCCCTATCGGGGTTATGTTTATTACCGACCTTTTGCTTTATTTCCCCTTGGAACAAATATCTTTAAAAGCTTTTTCTTGGATGACACCAGTTATTTATGGGTGTTTTTTATTCAATGTTGCTATTGGAAGATTGATCACACCCGGCAATTTAGTGCTTAAAATATCGTTGTCTTCTGTACTTGGTAGCACACTATTTTTTATCTTTACGAATTTCGCTGTTTGGTTGGGAGGCGATGGAATCGTATACCCTCGCAACTTCGGTGGATTATTACTTTGTTACGAAATGGCACTACCTTTTTATTCCTATCCCATGCTTACCGATTTATTTTTCACTCTGGGAATTTTCGGTTTAAACAGCTTACTTGAACAAGTATTTTCAACATCAAAGGCACAAGCAAAGTCATGAAATTTGCAGCAATAATAAAATACATCTCTGACGCAGATAAAATCCAATCAGTAAGGCCATTGCACCGGGCTTATTTAACGTCGCTTTTAAATCAAGGAAATATCGCTGCAACAGGCCCTTTTACAGATGGTTTTGGCGCCCTTATCATATATGAGGCAGCAGATCATGAAACCGCTGAAAGCTTTATTAAAAACGACCCGTTTAATAAAGAAGGCATTTTTGTTACGTGGGAAGTCCGTCCTTGGCATTGCGTGATGGCAAACAAGGAATTATTTCCCGCATAATAGTTTAAACCTAAGTTGTTTAAAGATTAATTTTTGCGAGCTTGGTGTATTCTGGGCCATCGTGCATGTCTTCGCTGGACATCACAAGAACCTGTTTTACATCCAACTCATCAGAAATCCAAGGGTGGATTTTCCAATGCGAACAAACGACAGAAAAATCAAGATCCTGCTGGTTTAACCTTCCAATCGAAAGATGGGGCTGAAAATCTCTTTGTTCTTTTCTGTAAAGCCCTTCCTCCTCAAGTTTATCTGCAAGAACATCATAGAGTTTCTGAAAACTTTGGACCGCATCGGGATCAACACCAAGCCAAACAACCCTGGCCCGTCTGGGATTAGGAAAGCATCCCATACCTTGCAATTTAAACTGGAAGGGTTTTATTTCTTTGCATGCTTTTTTGGCAAGGTCACAGGTTTTCCAAAGGTCTCTATCATCAATTTGCCCTAAAAAAAGCATAGTAATATGCAACATTTCGGGCTTATTCCATTTCACGCCAGGAAAATCGTTCGCCAGTTCACTTTGTATCTGCAAACACCGCTTTTGAACTGCAGCGGGCATTTCAATTGCAATAAATGCCCGAAATTTCTTAGCCATAAAAGTACCCTTTAGAATGCTAGCATTGAACGGTAATCAGAATATCGCTGATCGATATCTTTGCGAGTGACGTTATTTAGTTTATCTAAACCAAAACCTTCAACTGTTAGACTGGCAACTACCGTTCCATAGCCCATGGCCCTGCGAAGGCTTCCATGAGACTTATCATTGTCGGAGGCTAATGCCCCCATAACACCGCCAGCAAAACTATCGCCTGCGCCGGTTGGATCGATAACTTTTTCGGTAGGAAAAGCAGGAACAACAAAAACGCCTGCTTCACTAAACAACATCGCGCCATGCTCGCCTTTTTTAAGGATAACAAATTTGGGCCCTAGTTTTCGTGTCGCATGCCCTGCACTCACTAGATTACTTTCCCCCGTAAGAAGCATTGCCTCACTATCATTCAAAAGCAAACCATCAATTCTAGGCAATAAATCCAGCAGCTCTTTTTTCTGAATATTAATCCAAAGATCCATGGTATCAGCCAAAACAAGTTCGGGCTTTGTCACCTGATCCAAAACCTTTGCTTGGACGATCGGGCTACTATTTGCAAGAAAAACAAACTTACTATCTTTGAAATGGTCAGGTAAAATTGGATTAAAAGTACCAAAAACATTCAAATGCACCTCAAGGGTGTCCCTGATGTTCATATCTTTATGATAACGCCCCTTCCAACGGAAAGTCTTACCTTTTTCTGTAACCAAACCAGAAATATCAATTCCCTTTTTTTGAAAAAGAGCTTTATGATCCTGGGGAAAATCTTCGCCAATAACCCCCACCAATCTTGGCTTGATAAAGTTACTAGCAACTACGGAAAAATAGGAAGCTGATCCACCTAATGCATCATCCACATTCCCATGTGGGGTTTCGATAGAATCAAAAGCAACAGAACCAACAACAAGTAATGACATACGAAACTCCGGTAACAAGTGTTTAAGATTTCTTTTCCTTTTACTTAGCAACCAAATCCAACGCAAGATTTATCCTTCGCAAGGATTCTTCTTTCCCAAGAATATAAAGACAATCAAAGACTCCTGGGCCAACTTCGATACCCGTTGTTGAAACCCTGAGGGCATGAATTAACATGCCTGTGTTATGATTACCCGCAAGGCAAAAATCTTTCAATGTAGTTTCAATGCTCGCAACACTAAAATCAGATAGTGCATGCAGAGAAACCGAGAAAGTTTTGAGTAACTCGGGAACACCTTCTTTGGCAACTCTTTTTGCAAGCGACTTTAAATCGTAATCTGGATCTGCTTTAAAAAATGGAGCGCCATAGGGCAAAATATCACTAAAAATTTTCAGTCGATCTCCGGTTGCATCGATAACCTTCCTCAATGTTTCCAATTCTACTGGCGTAGGAACAGAATTGATAAAGCCTGCTTTTTGCATAAAGGGCAGGGCCCCTTCAACTTTTTTATCTAAGGGCAAAACCTTCATGTATTCGCCTGCCACCCAGAATAATTTGTCTGGATCAAAACTTGCGGGTGCATTGTTGACACGATCCAAACTAAATTTCGCAACCATTTCTTTCAAAAGAATAATTTCACTATGGTCGTCCAAAGACCAACCCAATCTTGCTAGATAATTCACCAACCCCTCGGGCAAGTAACCCAATTCTTTGTAAAACGAAACGGTCGCAGGATTCAAATCATCGCGAATTTCAATTTGCTCATTAGTCCAACCAACAGCATTAAGCTTCTTAAGAACATCGCTTGTAACAAACTTTTTCATGTCGCGCTTGCTAAGCTTCTTTTTAGAATTGGGTTCATTAACCACCGGAACATGCGCAAAGAATGGCATTGGTGCACCCAAAGCGAGGTATACTAAAACCTGCACTGGAGTGTTAGATAAATGCTCCGCAGCACGAATCACATGCGATATCTGCATGCCCACATCATCAATTACCGTTGCAAAATTATACAAGGCTCTGCCATCGGGCCTAAGGATAATAGGATCACCAATCAAGTTGGATTGCCATTCAACATCGCCCCGAATCAAATCATGAATTTTAATCAATTCATCGTCAGGCACCTTCAGTCTGATTGCAGTCTTCTTTTCATTATAAAGTTTGATGCAATCATCTGGAGAAGATTGCCGATGTTTACCTCGGTGAACATAAGGTTTTTTAGCCTTTTCAGAAGCATCTCGTTCGGCCTTAATTTCATCAGTGGTCATGTAACATGGGTAG
>CAJCCR010000375.1 GCA_903960945.1 uncultured Planctomycetaceae bacterium | reverse complement strand
CATTGCGGATTGCCCAGGAAAGCTGTCGTTGCAATTCATGAAGGGGCGAGGAACGTTGAGGGGAAATGGGTTTTCGAATCAGTCTGATTCTTTTGGCTTCTGCCCGATGAAGATGTAGTAAGGCGCCTTAAGCCCAAGCATATAAGGTACAAAACCCTTTTTCTCTATTAGGCTTAGAGTGTTGAATTTGCTTTGCAGGTAGGGCAGGTGGTCTTGAGATAAAAACACATTATCGTAGGCGAACCAGTTAGGCCAGAAAGCCCTAGTCAGAGCGGAGTGCTTGATGTTGTTTTGGGCCGCCCATTTTCGCGCAACATAAAAATCTACAACCCCGATGATCCCGCCTGGCTTTAGAAGTTTATAAGCATGGTTGATTGCATCAAACCAGTTGGGGATCATGGTAAGCGAATAAGAAAAAGTGATTGCATCTGCTTGGCCAAAGTCTGGCTTATACTGGGTTGCATCTGCGTGAGCAGTAAAAACATTCTTCCAGCGTTTCTGCTCAATTCTTTTCTTTGCAACATTCAGAAGCGATCCGCAAAGGTCGACAATCGTGACGGAATTGATGTTGCTTAATCTAGGGGCAAGGGCTTCGATGTTGTTGCCTGTCCCACCACCCATATCGATTACGTTGGCTCCAGTTTCAAGAGGCAATAGCCCCATCATTTGTTCTCTACCATGAAGCAGTCTGCGCCTGAAATCGTCGTAATGTTCCATCTGGCTGGAATAGAAATTCTCCAACCTTTGTTCGTGGTTTGCGCCTGTGTTCTTGGCGCAGACCATGTGATACATAATTTTTAAGTCTGAAATAAAACCCATGCGACTCTTTCCTAGCTGGGTAGTGCTGCAATGTAAAAACTAGCATAGGTATGCACACGATCATTGGGATGCAATCGTGCTGCAAGTTCTTCATCATATTTTAATAGGGTTCCAAGTTCGACTTTGCCACCTTTGTAATCGACTTTCAGGTGGTCAAGGTAAGTTACCTTGATGCCCGCACTGCGGAAGATTGCTTGAGAGTTGGGAGCAGATTTTGCAAGGATCGCGCTCCATTCCTCAGCAAGCGCCTCAGGGTTATGGCTACTCATCCAATCCATATGATCCAGCAAAATGAATTTCGAAAACTTTTTATCGCTTGATTGCATGTAACCGGTCAGGGTGTTGGTGTTGATGTAAAGATTCTTGACCTTTTCGCGAAGGATTTCGAAATTACATTCCTTCAGGTACTCCGGGCAACATTCTTTGGTGTATTTTCCTTGAATGTAAACCCTGTAAAAGTAGTTGTTTTGAAAAGGGAGCTTGGTGATCACCGCTTCGATGGAATCTTGAATATACTTTGCAACGCCCCCTGGGTATTGGTGAGTGATTTGCTCTTTTTGTGGGCCAGGAACACCCATAAGGTTAAGAGTCATGTTCCGGCTCAGAAACCATTTCATCCAAGGGGTCCAGATCTTTGCTTTGATTTTGCTTTCGTATACCTGGCACTGTTGCTCGATGGTTTTAGCTTCAAGCAATTCTTCGATTGGTTTTTTTAATCTCTGAAAAACATTCGCATGGGTAAGCACTAGTTTTGCAAGCAGGCCCGAAGTGCCCCGGTAATAAAACGATTTGCGCCAACCTTTTCCATAAAACAAGGAAATGTTCTTGTCCCAATATTGTTTGGCGACATCAGAAAGATGGGGCTTCAGAGATTTTTCGTAAATCACCTTTGCAGCGCTGTTTTTCCCTTCGCCAAACAAAGAGAAAAAGTCTGTATAGTTCAAATGCAGTATGGCTGTTTTTTTGAGCTCTAAAAGTGCGTTTTGTATCGGATTTACATCTACAGTGTGCACCTCGCCTGCGCCTGCAAGAAGATAATCCAAAGCATTGCAGCCAGCACTTGTGATCATTAAAACCTTGTCTTCAGAATTAAACTTAAGTGCCTCACGATCAAGTGCAGGGTCTTCCCAACAGGTGTTGTAGACAATGTTGTTGCCATGTACCGCACTGAAGATGCGATTATTGAATTTTTCAAGCAAAGTACGGGCACGCAACATGCTGTTTAATCTCCTTGGGCGGACTTAATGAAATCCTGTCTTATTCTTGACATAGCGAAAACTTGATCTGTAAACCATGAAAAACAACTTGGCCATCATTTTCTTCATTGAATCTATACATTTGCTATGGCCCTAGGCAATTCATTTACAATCCTTTTGCAAGCTCGATTGTAAATTGACAACCTCGCCAAAAAGCATCGGTATCGATGAACTCGTCTACCGTGTGAATATTATTTTGCCCCGCACCATAAGTAACTGTGGGTATGCCATGCTTAACTAACCAATTTGCATCTAATCCCCCATTCCCTGTTTTAAGAATTGAATCATAACCTAAGGCCGTGGAAGCTTTAAGCGTTTTCGCTATAACTTCTTCGTTTTCCTTAAGCTTGAAGGGGAAGTAGTCCTGAGCGTAATGGAACTTGACCTTAGCTTTTTTCTTTTGATCATCCAAAACTTGGTTAGCTGCAAATTCAAAAGCTTCCTGATAATGCTGACGAATGACTTTAATGAATTTGGAATTGTGGCTACGTGCTTCACCTTTTAAATACACATAATCAGTAACTACATTGGTTGCATCGCCTGCACTGGTTAAGTCTTTACCCGAGAAAATTCCGATGTTAGAAGTTCCTTCCCCTTCCTTTTTTTGTATTTTTCCAAACCACCCATCGCTTTGGATTTTGGCCAGCGCAATGCTTGCAACCATGATCGAAGAGATACCTTTTTCAGGATAAACGCCTGCATGAGAAGCCTTGCCGAATATTTCCACTTCAAATCTTTCCGCTCCTACTGCTCCGATGGTGATACCTTCGGGGCCTCTGCCATCTACATTAAATCCCATTGTTGGATTGCTCAAATCTGCTGGTTTTAAATATCTCGCACCAAATAACCCGCTTTCTTCGCGGACGGTAAAAAGAAGCGTTATCGGAGGGTGCGGAATATTCTCTTTCATCAGTTTTGCAGCAAGATAAATCAGGCATGCCACTCCGGTTCGGTTGTCTCCCCCAAGGGCGGTTTGGCCCGCTGCGGTTATTTTTTTTCCTTTTAAAACGGGAACTGCGCCCGCACATAAAGGCACCGTATCTAAGTGCGTGGAAAAAAGAATTCGTGGCCCTTTTACATTGCCAGGCAAAGTTACAATTACATTGCCACATTCGGTGGGGAGTGGGATTTCTTGGTGCGCCTTATCGTATTTAATGAGGTTTTTTGAAACGCCGACATTAATCAAGGTTGCAATTACATGCTTGGCAATCGCAGCTTCTTTACCCGTTACGCCATTAATTTTTAAACAGCCCAGCAATAGGTCTAAGGCCCATTTTTGGTTTAAGGAAGCGAAGCTGGCCATTAATATCACTCCGAAAAAAAGAATGTAAGCTCTTGTTATGAATGGCTTTATACCAACAAAAATAGTTGGGTTCAAGGAAATTGGAAGATCTTTTATTGGAATGACCTCAAAACGAATAAAATAAAACTTTATGTAGAGCCATCATTGGCTCTTTTTCAATTTTGGGGTTTAAGGATGAGCGATCCCAGTCAATCGCACCATGAAAAAAGTCATCAGACTTTTTGGTTGTGGGCGATGTGTCTTACCGGGGTGGATTACTTCAGTACACTTGGTTACCAACCTTCAATTGCCTACGAAGCCGCGGGCAAACTGTCACCGTTTGCAACTCTTGTGGTCGTTCTCGTAACTCTTTTTGGCGCCTTTCCAGTTTATTCCTATGTGGCCAGTCAATCATTCCGGGGTTTGGGCTCTATCGGGATGCTTGAAAAGTTGCTGCATGGTTGGGTGGGCAAGGCTTTGGTTATGACTCTCCTTGGTTTTGCAGCTACCGACTTCGTTATCACTAAAACACTTTCTGCTGCTGATGCCGCAGAGCATGTTATTTCTAACTCGTTCTGGCCTTTTGACTCTGAATCTTTAAGCCACGATAAACAGCGTTTGTTTTTGACCATGGGCTTGCTTGTATTGCTTGGTGGTATGTTTTTACGTGGTT
>CAJCCR010000374.1 GCA_903960945.1 uncultured Planctomycetaceae bacterium | reverse complement strand
GCGAGCATGCCAAACCCGTTGGCGGATTGCGTGAGCATTTCGCGTCTGGTGGGCAATGATTTACGAAAAGAATGCATCATTTGAAAATCCTATGCTTATTCAACAAATACAAATTCATTGGTCGAAAGTAATGATCTGCATAATCCCTGCCAAGCCAAGATCAACGATTCATCCTTGGAAACTTTTTCAGACTGTGCTGCAGCTTGATAAAGGTTTAGGAATTCGATGGCCCGTTGCACTTCTGAAGGCTGTGCGTTTCTCGAAAAGAGTATTTCATAAGCCATGCTTATTTTCTTTGCTTCATCCCCGGATTGCTTCATCAAATGCTCTGCCATCTTCCGGGTCTGATCTTGTACCAGCTTACCATTCATCAAAAGAAGGGATTGAGCGGGAATGTTGGTAACCGCTCTTCGCCCCATGGTGACACTCGGATCGGGAAAATCAAATGCTTGGAATGGTTCATAACCCGAACTTCGAATCACAGGCAGATAAACCGAACGCTTTTTAGTGTTGTACCCTTCGAAACTTCGGCTCCCAGTGTTAGTGACATATCTCCGGTTTTCCAAACCTAAAAGCGAACCCCCTGCAGTGCGATCTAAAGAATCACTAATGACAAACAACGAATCACGGAATGATTCAGCATCGAGCCGTTGCCTTTGCCTGTGCCAAAACAATCTGTTTTCCGAATCGATCAATTCTGCCTGAGCATTCGCTTCGGTACTCATCTGATAGGTTGCAGAATTCATGATGAGCTTGTGCATGGCCTTTACAGACCAGCCCTGTTGTAAAAAAGATTGAGCCAGCCAATCCAAAAGTTCTGGATGAGTGGGTTGATCGCCTAGCCTTCCAAAGTTATCTGGCGTACGCACTAAGCCATCGCCAAAATGCCAAGTCCATAAACGATTGACTGCAACCCGTGGGGTCAGGGGGTTATCAGGCTGGGTGATCCAGTTTGCAAATTGCAATCTGCCACTTTCTTTTTCATCAATCTTCGGGACATTTGCCAGTGTTACTAAAGAGGGAAAACCACGAGGGGCATCAGCGCCTAGGGTGAGATGACTGCCTCGGATGTGGATTTTAACATCTTGAGGTTTGTCTTCTGAAACCGCCATCGCTGTAGGAAGCTTGGGCTTGTCTTTTTCAAGCTTGGCAAGATTATCTCGGAGGGGCTTTAATGTCGCGATTACATTTGCTGGAAGAACAAGATCAATGTTCTTGGGCCTTGCAAAAGGTCCATCCTTGGATTGAAGCAGTTGTTTAAATGCCTCGCCCTCAGGGATTTTTCCACCCTTGCCCAGATATGCAATCCATTGATCAATAAACCCTGGTACCAACCCTGCAGTTGAAACAACCTGAGCATCCAACGACTGGCCCTTCTGCAAAGGCAATAGCGCAAACTTATCGATATGCGGAAACGGCCCATCTCGATCGATGCGAACGATGAACTTGCCTTTTTTAAGTGGGGCAATAAAACCTGCCTCCCACTTTTGAGCCTCGGGATTCCAGCCCCCGGTCACACTCGCAGCAAATTCTCCCATCGCTTTGCCATCAAGCAAAATACGAACAGGCCTGCTTTCTGCTGCAGCATACCGGATTTCAAAACTGTAATTGCCATCCGCAGGTATGTTCAAATCATATTCAACAAAGTTAGGCAACTTCCCAGCATTAACCAATACGCCAATTCCCTTGCCATATCCTGCAACATCTTTAAGCACATTGCCCCGAGCAAAGGATTCTGCCTCAATCAACAAGGTGCCTTCTACTTGCTTATCACCCTTCATCCGGGTCTTGCCCAACCCATTCTTGGAACTGCTTTTTTCCTGTGCGGCTTTAAGGTAGGAATCCGCTTCAAGCCTAGCCTTGGCGACAACCTCTGCAAAGGCTTTGTCTTCCGTCTTCTTTATTTCCTGCTTTACTTTTTTGGTCAGTTCTTCGTGCTCTTTTTCCTGCGCCACTTCCATCGGGCCGGCTAAAGGCCTTTCCTGCCATTTCGCTACAACCGAATAAGTCTCCATCGTTCTGGTCGACTTCATGATTCCTGCAAGTGAGTAATATTCTTTAGTTGGAATCGGATCAAACTTATGATCATGGCACCTAGCGCATCCCATCGTCAAACCCATGAAAGCTTGGCTAATGGTATCCAACTGCTCATCGACGATATCCATGTGCATTTTCACGGGGTCATCTTCAGCAAGCATCTTGGGGCCAACCATTAGGAAGCCCGTTGCAATCATGCCATCATGGTTATTGGGTTGTAAAAGATCGCCTGCGATTTGCATACGAATGAATTGATTAAAGGGCATGTCAGAATTAAAAGCATGAATAACCCAATCGCGATAACGCCAAGCACTGGCATAGGCAAGGTTTTCATCCATGCCGTTGCTATCCGCATACCTTGCAACATCAAGCCAATGCCTGCCCCAGCGCTCACCATAATGCGAGGATGCAAGAAGTTTGTCCACGAGTTTTGCAAAGGAATCGGAAGAATCATCTTTAAGAAAAGCTTCGACTTCCTTGGGTTCTGGGGGCATACCTAACAGGTCAAAATAAGCCCTGCGAATAAGAGTTCGTTTGTCTGCGGGCCTTGCAGGTTTCAAACCCTTTGCCTCAAGTTTATTTAATACAAATTGATCAATCGGGTTTCTAACCCAGTTCTTATTCTTTACCTCGGGTGGTGCAGGATTTCTCAAGGGCTGAAACGCCCAATGATCCTTCCCCGAAACCGTTGAGCCCGATTTAGTATCTTTCACTTCCACCGCTACGGTGGTTGGCCAAGGTGCGCCCATCTTTACCCAGCTCGAAAGATCCGCAATTTGTTTTGCGTTCAACTTCCCCTTGGGAGGCATTTTTAAATCGCCTTCATACCCCACAGCCTTGATCATCAAGCTTGCAGCAGAGTCGCCCGGAATAATCGCAGTGCCTATATCGCCACCCTTAATCATTGCAGCCTTGCTATCAAGTTTTAGACCGCCCTTTTGTTTATCTGGCCCATGGCAAGAAAAACAATGCTCTGCAAGTAGTGGCCTAACTTTTTCTTCGAAGAACTTTTCGCCTGCGTTGTTTTTATCCGCAGCAAAAACCGAAGGCACAATCAAGGCGCTCACCATCAAAATCAATGCAAGTTTTGAAACTCGAATAAGGCGGGTGTTAATCAACATGATTACTTCTTTTATAAAATCGTCACACTAAGGCATGTTTCAACCAAATCCAGTATACCGCATGATTTTGGCTTTAAAAGACCAATCAGGGCGATTCATTACCACTAAAACGCTGTAAATATGAAAAGTTAGATCAATAAAAGTAAGGATGTGCCAAAGTTCAGGGGTTGTTCATACGATTTCAAAACGCCTGACTTGGATGCCATTTCTGCCGCTTTTCTGGGTGGGCCGAGGTTCGGGTTGTGCAGCGCCTATAAGTTTATAAGGCTTTGGATCTCCGCGAGAGATATCGCCAAAATCTTTGCCGGGCGTTAGGTATGGCTTGGAAGAACAAGGCGAACCAACACCACGTTCACAAAAAGATAATTCACAAGCCTGAACCGCAAGCGAAGAAACTCCTTAATCGTATTCACAAGCCTGAAGCGGAAGCGAACGGAATGGTAATAATGTTGGTAATACACAAAAATCCTTACTCGTATTTACAAGCCTGAAGCGCAAGCGAAGCGAATGGTAATACACAAAAACTTGGCTTACTCTATTCTCTCGGTATTAACAATCAGGGATTGCTGAATCATTGCATCATGGTTGACCTGCGAATCAATAGATAAAATCATATTTATTATTTCCTCGCAGGCAAATACCCAAGCGAAACGAGGAAGTCATCAGCTTGATCAAGAGTTTCTTTCATTTTCTTGTTGTTAAAAAACCCATGCCCTTCGCCCTCGAAACCAATGAGTTGACAGCGATTACCCGCTTTGTTCATGCGTTCTGAAAATTCCGCAGCAGAACTGTAAGGCACGGTGGAATCTGCTTTGCCATGAAAGATAATAGTTGGAGGAACACCTTTCTTAACATGGTGTGCGGGGGAAAATGCCTCGGGATCGCAACCAAATCTTTCCTTGGTCAATTTTGCCAAAAAACCCTCGAGCATTAATCCGGGAATAGGGGCCAACACCAATGCGGGGTTAAATAACACCAGCGCATTGGGCACACTTGAAACTTTAAAATCTTCGCCAGCAGCTTCTAAGCCGGGCAGGGTAGCAGTGGCAGCAGCAAGATGCCCCCCTGCAGAGCCACCACCCGCAGCAATTCGATCAGGGTCAATCTCCAACCGCACTGCATTGGTACGAATATATCGAACACAAGCCTTGGCATCCGCAACGCAATCAATTGGCTTTGCCATATTGCGCGATGAAACTCTATAATCTGCAACCATGGCAACCATGCCTCGCTCTGCAAGATGCTGGCACTGTGGAACAAATTGAGCTGGAGTGCCCGAGGTCCAGCCGCCACCAAAGAAAAACACAATTGCGGGCCTGGGCTTTGTTGCTTTTTCTTTTGGTTCAAATATCCAAATTTTAAGTTCTGTATCACCCACCTTACGATAGGTTTCAACTTTGGAACTTTCAATCGTTGGCGGGTAAGCCTTGTTTGCTTTTTGTTTTTGTTCCTGTGCCATGGCTGTGCCAGAAACAATACTTATTAATAAAAGAAACGAGATGAAGGCATTTTTTAAAGAAAACTTAAACATTTTGATACCTTTTTGAATCAATTTACCCAGATCTGTACCGAAATTAAAATAGCCTAATCAGGGTAGTTAAGAAACAGTGATCCCCCTAAAAGGAGAAACTTTAAAATTCTTCTTCGAATTATTTGCTTCCCACACTTTTGTGACCTAAGTTACAAAAACTTCATTTTCTTCATTCGTTATCCCAATATTAAAAGGTACATCGTGTATCAGTTAGAATTGCAAGCTCGTAGAAAATTTTTAACCGCAACAGCCGCAACAGCAATAGGCTTAAACTCTGCTAAGGTTGCCAACGCCCAAACTGCCCCTACCACCATACGGATGCCAATAGCCCCACGAAGGCAATGGGATCAAAAGAACGGCTATTGCGGCGAATGTTCGATCCAGCAGGCTGCACTTTATTTTGGCACTTATGTCTCCCAATTTGTTTGTAGGGCAATTATCAACACCAACCAGCAAAGCCAGTTGCTTGTCGCAGTCAATGCCCAAAAAGTTTTAACAGCATTAAAACTGAACTCAGCCGAGTTCAATTACAGTGGATATGCATCGCCGCAATTTCAAAGCTATTTTGGCTGGGTAAAGCAACATCTTAAATTACTGCGCCCCGTACTTATAACAGCTTTTGTCAAGGGGTTAAGTGACCCAGATTATGATCACATTATGCTTGCAACGGGCATCACCGCTTCAAACTTCACAACTTATAATTCAACCGATCAGCTTTACTTTAATGATTGTTTCAGCAGTCAAGTTAGCATTCGAACTGCATCAACCCTCAACGATATTAGATCCATGCTTGTCAACGGTGCAAAATATCCCTTTTGTATCCCTACCAAAATCTGCTACGGCTGTGCCGTGCTTGGAATCCAAGACACCTCTGCAAGGGCTCTGCCCGTTAGTATAACTCTGGGCAACTGGACTGAGCCAAATGTCATCGCGGGGGTTGCGCCATCAACTTTGAGTGCTTCTGTAAGCGTTAATGGTCTAGTTGTGGGAAAGTCCTACTCTCTATTCAGGTATAATGATTACCGAAAAGTTCCCACAGCTAATTACACTGCGAGCGCCTATTCCACGGTACGAAATTTTGTTGCAAGCGGTACGACCGCCAACTTCACAGAAAACATCGTATCCAATGGCGTAGCAATTTTCCGCTGCGTACCCACAGGAAGTTAAATTCGAAAACAAAATCCCTGTATACCAATATTTGGCAATGGTTTAAGCAATCCGATCCCAAGGAAAAATTTTGATTATAAACCATCCATGCCATATGCTGGGTATAGATGATGGATGAGAAATAATAGCAAGGTTTATTCCCAGTATGAAAATTTTGCATGTTGTTGTTTTATTATTAATTGCTCTTTACAGCCCCATATCCACAGTTAAGGCAAGCCCGAATATCATCATGGTATTCATTGATGACATGGGCTGGGGCGACTTTTCGTGTTTTGGAAACAAGGACGTACAAACTCTAAATGTGGATCGGCTTGCAAAAGAAGGAATTCGTTTCTCGCAGTTTTACGTGAACTCGCCCATTTGCTCGCCTTCGCGTTGCGCTTTAGTTACTGGCCAATATCCATACCGATGGAAGATAACCTCTTTTTTGAATAATCGTGCTGATAATGAAAGACGGGGCATTGCCAACTGGCTTGATCCCAATGCACCAACCCTTGCCCGAATCCTTCAGCAGAATGGATATGCCACGGGGCATTTTGGTAAATGGCATCTTGGGGGTCAGCGAGATGTAGATAACGCCCCTCCCATTTCCGATTATGGATTTGATGATTCGCTTACCAACTTTGAAGGTATGGGAAAAAAGATTCTCCCACTTACGATGAAACCGGGCGAAAACAAACCAGGACGTATTTGGGCTGATGCCGAGCGTCTTGGAAAACCCGTAATCTGGATGCAGCGCTCTGAGATCACGAGCGGCTTTGTTTCTGCTGCAATACCGTTCATCGACCTAGCCTCCAAAGATAAAAAACCGTTTTACATCAATCTCTGGCCCGACGATGTTCATAACCCGTTCTGGCCACCTGTTGAGAAATGGGCAAAGGATAAGCGTGGGATGTATCTTGCAGTATTGAAAGAAATGGATCGGCAGCTTGGCAAACTTTTTGATCACATCCGCAACACCCCCGCCTTGCGCGACAATACAATTATCCTCGTATGCTCAGACAACGGCCCTGAACCAGGGGCAGGCAGTGCAGGTCCATTTCGAGGCACCAAGGGAACTCTTTACGAGGGCGGTACCCGTTCACCATTAATCGTCTGGGCACCCGGATTGATGGATAAAGAAAAGATGGGCTTGTACAATGAAACTTCTGTTTTTGCGGCCTTTGATCTTGTTCCTTCGCTAATCACGCTTGCAAAAATTCCAGCTCCCGCAAATATCAAGTTTGATGGCGAAAACCTTGCACCGGTCTTGCTAGGTAAAAGTGCTGGTTCTCGAATCAATCCAATAATGTGGCGTCGGCCACCAGACCGAAAAACCATGCCACCTTCTCAAGAAAGATTGCCCGACCTTTGCATTCGTGAAGGTGATTGGAAATTGTTATGCGAATACGATGGTAGCCAGCCCCAGCTTTATAATCTCTCTTTAGATTGCGCTGAAACTGTAAATCTAGCAACCAAGCACCCCGACCGGGTCAATAATCTTACCAAGGCATTACTTATTTGGAACAAATCTATGCCTGCAGATAACGGGCCCATCAAGTTAAACCCAAGATAAACAGAACCCAAAGCCCCTCTTACCCGTAAACTTCACTTACACCACCCAAGATAGTGAGGCAATGAATTGCGAGACCTCAAGCGTTATTTCTTTCCGAGTGTCAAATAGATAGTTGTGAAACCAATAATTGGACCACCATCTGCAATGCGAGTATCGCGGATGAAACAATGCTGAAGCAATCCTTGTTTATCCAGGGCCAAGCTAAGAACATGCTTCGAAGGAACTTCCGCTTCAACAATCTTCTTCGCAATCGTGTACATTTCGTCCAATGTCTTTGGCTCAACAGCGCCCTCATGCTTGCCAATTCCTTCGCCGGTTTCTACCCACTTATTCTTAAGCACTATTGGCATACCAGGCCTCGGAGCATCTGCTACATCGAACCGTCGCTCAGCTACTTTATTTGCTTTCACCACTACAACCGTCTCGTCTTGGTAGCCTGTAAAAATGGAACGGATAACTTTATAACTATAGTTACCACCGCACGACTCTTTAACCATCTTCCAGGTAGTAAAGCTAGCGGCAAGGCGCTCGCTATCAGTGGGGTTAGCAGCAAAGACGCAGCAAACAAGAAAAGCAAAGGTGACGCATGTTCGAATTACCATAATATTAACTCCTTAATTAGCGAATCGTACAGAAGTTTACGATAAAGCTCAACAACGAAAAACGCTTTAACTCGGAAATGCAACGGAGATCAGGGGCAGGCGTAGGGCTTGTTATAGTGCAATCCTAAAAGAGCTGGATCGGAAATCGGGACAAGGGTTTTGATAACATCCCTATCCCTAATACGCCTTCACTGTTTAAAAACATCATGATTCCTATGGTGATTGGGAATCCCTTTGCAAATACGATGGTATTTGAAGCCTACAAAGCTTATAGTATAAGTAGGTTCAAGATACTATTAGCATTGCTGTTGCCCGCCGAATCTTTCCTTGATAGACCTGCCCGACCAGAAAGAGCCAAGATAATGACGCTAAACAACAAGAATCGCTTGTGCAACGGCCTCCACCGGCGGGAACTTCTTCATTTGGGAGCCGCGGCCCTCTGCGGATTGACTCAGGCCGATTTCTTGCGTGCTGATGCGCAATCCACGCTCGATCCTTCTTATCGCAAAAGATCAATTGTCAATGTCTGGTTGGCCGGCGGCCCTTCCCATATAGATACTTTCGATATGAAGCCCGATGCCCCTGTTGAGTTTCGCGGAGAATTCAAGCCGATTGCGACTCGCGTTCCGGGTATTCAAATCTGCGAACATCTTCCGCGTATTGCCGAGCGGATGGATCGCATCGCCCTGATTCGTTCACTGACCGGCACCGTCGACTCGCATGATGGTGCAATGTGTGCGACAGGTTATCCACCAGGCAACATGAAAAATGTTGGAGGTCGGCCTAACATCGGATCCGTTGTTGCGAAACTTCAGGGCCCAACTAACGGTAATGTACCCACATCAGTCGCAATGCTTTCTAGTTATAACCCCAGCGAACAGGCGTACTTTCGGTCAGCAGGGTTTCTTGGCCGTTCCTTAGACTGCTATACTCCGGACAGCGAAGCTGGGCGCGCGAACCTAATATCACGCAATATC
This sequence comes from uncultured Planctomycetaceae bacterium, assembly GCA_903960945.1. Lineage (GTDB taxonomy): Bacteria > Planctomycetota > Planctomycetia > Gemmatales > Gemmataceae > UBA969. The sequence goes on along the minus strand of CAJCCR010000374.1, from coordinate 2,590 downwards.
ACCCAGGATCGCAGAGACTTATTACCTCACTTCGACACCATTCGAAGAGAAATAGATACGCGAGGCAACATGCTGGCGATGGATATCTATGCCCAGCGCGCCGTTCAATTCGTGACATCCCGCGAGTTTGCGGACGCCCTCGACATAAACCGCGTACCCGATTCTGTGAGGAGTCGTTATGGCATCAATTTTGGAGTAAGCCCAAAATCAAAAAAACCTCTCGGGCTCCAAAATGCTCGGTTTCTAATGGCTCGTCGGTTAATAGAATGTGGAGCGCGTTGTGTTAACCTTACTTGGGAAGAAGAAGGCGAACGCCGATGGGACACCCACAAAGACAACTTCAACGCTCTACGCCATGAATTATTGCCTTCTTTCGATATTGGTCTCAGTGCTTTTTTCGACGATCTCGAAACTCGAGGCCTGCTCGAAGATGTTCTAGTACTCGTCTGGGGTGAGTTCGGTCGTACTCCTCGAATCAATAAAGATGCGGGACGCGACCACTATGCACCAGCAGCATCCGCACTAATGTTCGGCGGCGGCCTCAAAGTCGGGCAAGTGATCGGCAGCACTACGAAAAATGGCGAAAGGCCACTCGATCGCCCTATCCATTTCCAACAGATGTTTGCCACACTTTATCGGCATCTCGGTATCGATCCGACTCAGGCCACGGTACTTGATCCAAACAACCGGCCCCAATACCTGATAGAGCATACGGATACAATCCGGGAACTGGTTGGATGATGCTAACCCTAATCAAGCAGTTTCATGAAAGACATACCACAGTATTGTAATTCGACTAGCAGACCCATGGAATTTCAACATACTAGGTTTCTTTATTTCGATGCAATTGCCGCTATTTACTTCTTCGTTTTATCTTTAGCTTTGCCAGCATCTTTGGTTTGAGTTGCCCGCTTCCAATCAACTTTGACATCATTTTTCTGCGGTTCACCCTTGGTGCTACGGCCATCCGCAATGTACTTCTCCAAAAGATTAGTTAACCTCTTAACTGTTTCAGATTGTTTGTCATGTAAATTAATTCTCTCCCCAATATCGTTGCTGAGATCAAAGAGTTGCAGTTCGGGCATTCCAGATTTTACAGTTCCAGGCCTTGGATCACTCCAACCACCAGAGTCCTTACACATTAAAAGTTTCATGTTACCCTGACGAATTGCGAATGTACCATTCACCGAATGATGCACCAATGCTTCACGAAGCGAGCCTTTATCCTGCCCAAGTAATGCAGGAAGAAAACTGACACTATCTTCGCCCGCATTTGCAGGAAGTGCCACCTTGAGGATATCCGCACAGGTAGCCATCAGGTCGGTCAGGCAAAGGAGTTGATCAGATTTGGTTCCCGGTTTTACCATTGCGGGCCAGCGAACAATAAATGGAATGTGATGCCCACCTTCAAAGATATCAGCTTTGTGGCCACGGAAAAGATGACTCGGGTTATGACCCTTGGAAAGTAACTCAGGGAAATCCGCCTGGGGTGAGCAACCGTTATCACTTGTTAGTACGACAAGTGTGTTATCCGCGATTCCCTGACGATCAAGCTCGGCCAAAATCAGCCCCAAGCTATGATCGGTCTGCATTACAAAATCAGCATAGTAATTAAGCCCGCTTTTACCCTGCCAATCCTTGGTGGGCGCAATCGGAGTATGTGGCGAAGCCAAAGGCAGGTAGAGAAAAAACGGTTTGCCAGCCTTAGCATCAACACTACGGGCCTTTACAAAATCAATGGCCTTAGTGGTAAGAGTGGGTAGAACAACTTCAACTTCAAAGTCTGGCGCTGCTGGGCCCTTGCGACATTTCCCTTTTTCTCTTCCAAGAAACATGGGGAATTCTTTCTCAACAGATGGAAGCTTTGCGACACGATCATTCTCGATGAAAGTGTAAGGCACCATATCTAACGAAGCGCTGATGCCATAATAATAATCAAAACCAACACTGTTGGGGCCATTCTTAATCGGCTTGGAATAATCGACATTATGAACCTGACTAGCGGATTCAATATTTAGCTCGGCAACATCCTTACCTTCTTTTTTAACCCAGTCCATACCGAGGTGCCATTTGCCTATGCAAGCTGTGTTATACCCTTGGTTCTTAAGTAACTGAGCGGTGGTCAGTCTGCCTTGTTCGATAAGCCTTGGGCTTAAGCCACCAAGTACACCACTTTGCAACTTAGTACGCCAGTTGTATCGGCCTGTCATAATCCCATAACGAGTAGGCGAACAAACAGAGGAGCTTGAATGCACATCGGTAAATATCATACCCTTGGCTGCAAGGGCATCCATGTGAGGGGTGGCAATCTTTCCTTGAGGATTCAGGCATTTCACATCGCCATAGCCAAGATCATCACAAAGCACATAAATAATGTTGGGCTTGCTTGTAACCTCTGCTGCAGAAAGATTTCCAAAAACCACCATCATCAACGCAACGCTTTTAAGAATATGCTTCATTTCTATTCCTTACTTATTAACTTTTGGGATTACTCTCTCTGTTCTCTATCCTTTATTTTAATTCTGCACGCAGGGAAAAATCTTGGAGTATGAGACCCCAAATTGCTTCGGCAATTTATAGTCGATCTTCT
>CAJCCR010000373.1 GCA_903960945.1 uncultured Planctomycetaceae bacterium | reverse complement strand
TTCGTTCGCGGTTACTTTCAATCAGTCTGTTACTGGTGTAGATGCTGCCGACTTCAATTTAATTGCTACCGGAACCGTTGCCAACGGCACAATATCTTCCGTAACCGGTTCGGGGGCAACCTACACGGTAGATGTTACCGGCATCACTGGTACCGGCACCCTTGGTCTGAACCTAGTCGATTTGCCCACCATTACTGCCTTGCCTTCGTTTGCAGGTCAAACAACCTTCGCCACTGGAACTAATCCAAATTCCGTAACCCTTGGGGATGTGAACGGCGATGGCAAACTCGATCTTGTCACCACAAATAATAATTCCAATGGTTTTGTAAGCGTGCTTTTGGGCAATGGCAATGGCACCTTCCAAGCCCAGCAAACCTTCGCAACGGGATCTTTTCCCTACTCCGTAACCCTTGGTGATGTGAACGGCGATGGCAGGCTCGATATCATCAATGCGAGTGGTGTCACCAACAAGGTAAGCGTGCTGTTAGGCAATGGCAATGGCACCTTTCAAACTCAGCAAACCTTTGCCACCGGAAACTTTCCACGATCAGTAACCCTTGGCGATGTCAACGGCGATGGTAAAATTGACCTCATCACCGCGAATAATCTTTCCAACAATGCAAGTGTGCTTTTGGGTAATGGCAATGGTACCTTCCAAGCCCAGCAAACCTTTACCACAGGTGCCGGTCCAACCTCCGTGACGCTTGGCGATGTGAACAGCGATGGCAAATTGGATATTATCACTGCAAATGCTACTGACGACACGACCAGCGTGCTCTTGGGTAATGGCAATGGTACCTTCCAAGCCCAGCAAACCTTTGCCACCGGTGATAATCCACAAGAGGTCACGCTTGGCGATGTGAACAGCGATGGCAGACTCGATATCATCACCGCAAATCGTAACTCCAACAATGCAAGTGTGCTTTTGGGCAATGGCGATGGCACCTTTCAAACTCAAGCCACCTTCGCTACGGGGTCTAGTACATGCTCCGTGACCTTGGGCGATGTGAATGGCGATGGTAAACTAGATATTATCACTGCGAATTTGTTTTCCGCCAACGCCAGCGTGCTCCTTGGTAATGGCAATGGCACCTTTGCAACTCAAGCCACCTTTGCCACGGGAACTAATTCACGCTCTGTGACCTTGGGCGATGTAAACGCCGATGGTAAACTCGACATCGTGATTGCGAATACTGGCTCCGCCAACGCCAGCGTGCTCTTGGGCACGGGGGTTAGTGCCATTACTGTTACTTTCACGCCCCAGCAAACTTTCGCCACGGGAGATCGCGTTGTTTCCGTGATCTTGGGTGATGTGAACCGCGATGGCATACTCGATATCGTCACCGCGGATGAAACTCCCAGCAACGTCAGCGTGCTTTTGGGCAATGGCAATGGCACCTTCCAAGGCCAGCAAACCTTCGCCGTGGGAGATACCCCAGTCTTCGTGACTATGGGTGATGTAAATGGCGATGGCAAACTTGACATCATCACAGCGAATCGTTTTGACGACAATGTTAGCGTACTCTTGGGCAATGGCAATGGCACCTTTCAAGGCCAGCAAACCTTTGCCACTGGAACTGAACCAGTCTCCGTTACCTTGGGCGATGTGAATGGCGATGGTAGACTCGACATCATCACCGCAAATATTATTTCCGACAATGCCAGCGTGCTCTTGGGCAATGGCAATGGTACCTTCCAAGCCCAGCAAACCTTCGCCACTGAAGATGCCCCATACTCCGTGACCTTGGGCGATGTAAATGGGGATGGCAGGCTCGATATTAGCATTGCAAATCAGAACTCCGACAATGTCAGCGTGCTCTTGGGCAATGGCAATGGTACCTTCCAAGCCCAGCAAACCTTCGCCACGGGAGATGTCCCATTCTCCGTTGCCTTGGGTGATTTAAACGGCGATGGTAGACTCGATATTAGTGTTGCGAATCAGAACTCCGACAATGTCAGCGTGCTATTGGGCAATGGCAATGGTACCTTCCAAGGCCAGCAAACCTTCGCCACGGGCGATGCCCCAGGTTATGTTGTCTTGGGCGATATCAACGGCGATGGTATACTAGATATTATTACTGCGAATTATGGTGACAGCGTCAGCGTGCTCTTGGGCAATGGTGATGGCACCTTCCAAGGCCAGCTAACTTTCGCCGCGGGGAATGGCCCAGCTTCTTTAGCCTTGGGTAATTTGAACCATGATGGCAGACTGGACATTGTTACTGCGAATTTTGGTTCCGCCAACGTCAGCGTGCTCTTAAATAGTATCGCCTTCACTGGGCAAACTGCAACTGTTGCTGCAGCACCTACACCTACACCTACACCTACACCTACACCAACGCCTACAGCACCGTTGGTGGTAGGTACGCCACCTCCAACTTCCTCTGGTGGTTCCAGTACGGTCACGCTATATGACCCTGTCACCGGTGCAGAAACAGGAACTGCGGTTCCATTCCCTGGATTCAGCGGCCCTATTAAAGTTGTTTCTGGCGACTTCAACAACGATGGCGTAGCTGAAATCTTCGCTGGTGCAGGCTTCGGCGGCGGCCCTGCTATCGCTATCCTTAATTCCCAAACCGGCGAAGTCCTTGAAGCTTTCTTTGCCTTCGATGAAGCCTTTACCGGTGGCGTGTTCGTCGCAGTTCAAGATGTAAACGGTGATGGAATCTTAGATATCATCGCTGGCGCAGGCCCAACTGGCGGCCCAGAAGTTCGTATCTTCGATGGCAGCAATCTCACCGTTCTTCGATCCTTCTTCGCCTACGCAGAAGATTTCACGGGCGGTGTTAGCGTTGCATCCACCGACTTCAACAATGATGGCATTTTAGACCTAGTTACCGGCGCAGGCCCAGGCGGCGCACCCCATGTTAAAGTCTTTGATGGCGCTACAAATGCAATCATAAGTCAATGGTATGCCTACGCAGACTTTCATGATGATGAAGAAGAAAACATCCCTTTTAGTTCTGGTTCTTCGTCCATTATTTTTATTGACCTCCAAAACGAACCCAACCCCGATACTGATTTCAGCGGTGGAGTCTTCGTCGCAGCAGGCGATATAGGCAACAATGGAACCTTTGAAGTAATCACCGGCGCTGGCCCTGGCAGAGCACCCGTCGTTGCAGTCTGGGATCCCTTCACTGGCGGATTACTTGCCAAGTTCATGGCCTACGCAGAAGACTTCACAGGCGGCGTTAGCGTTGGCATCAACGATGGAAATGGTGATGGCATTGCAGACATTATCACCGGCGCAGGCCCAGGCGGCGGCCCTCAAGTTAATGTTTATAACTTCCGAGCCTTAGATCTGCTGTTATCCTTCTATAGTGGCGATCCAGCCAACACCGGCGGCGTCTTCGTCAGCTAATATTACTTAGCGACTTTCAACAACCCTTACCCCATCCACCTCTTTAGAAGTGGGTGGGGCTTTTTTTTTATTTACTTCCCATCGATTGATATGAGCTTGTTTAAAGACCGAGTAGTTGTGATAGGGAAGCCCCACGGCAACTATTTTATTGGTACTTTTTGGCCTTTCACCTAAAGTATGGGATTAACGAGGTGCGCAGATCTTGGCCATTAACATTCTGTGTAGATAGTATTAAACCAATCAAAAAATAAAGAAATTTATTTGAAGTAATCATAAATTGCGCTACCGAAAGTAAAAATCATTACGCTCATTTTTTTGAATTTAAGCTCTGGAATTAAGATTAGGCAGGATTAGAATGGAATAATTAATTAAATAATTCCTGCAACTGCTAACCTTGCACTTTTTTATTACAGTGATTTAATATTTTATTGGTTATAATAAGAATGTGATTTTTCTTACCGGATCTATTGCGATTAAATATGTTTTTTACTACGGTCTTTAACTCTTGGGGCAAATTGGATGGATAAGAAGGAAATCCTATCTGCCCAAAATAATAATTTAGGCAATGATATCGCATTTAATGAAACCGTTGTTCAATTCGGTTCAGTAGATCCGCAGCATGTATCCCCTTTAAAATCCATTACAGGTATTATGGATTGGGAAAATGCTGAGCAGGTTAGAGTAGATATTATCCTAGATCGATATCGGGTTATAAAGCAGCTTGGCGAAGGTTCATTTGGAAGAGTTTTTCTTGCCAGGGATGAAAAGCTTGATAGGTTGGTTGCGATTAAAGTTGCGAAAAAAGCATTCAAAGACACAGAGCGTTTAAAATCATTTTTTGAAGAAGCAAGAATTCTTGCTTCACTAGATCACCCTAATATTGTTCCCGTTTATGATGTAGGTAGTTCCGAAGTTGAAGGTGTTTTTTTCATTTCGAAGTTTATTGATGGCGTAAGCCTAGCCAAAAAAATAAAGCAGGGTGACTGTTCCCTTGAAGATTCAATTGCCACGGTCTTGATGGTTTCAGAAGCCTTGGGGCATGCGCATGCGAAAGGGCTTGTTCATCGAGATGTAAAGCCTGATAACATTTTGCTTGACCAGTTGGGTAACGCTCATGTTGCAGATTTTGGTTTAGCATTAAAGGTTGATTTTTCAAATAAGCAGACTGAATTTACAGGAACGCCTGCTTACATGAGTCCCGAGCAGGCTGGTGGGGTAGGTAATCTGGTTGACCAACGGTCTGATATTTTCAGTTTGGGTGTGGTTTTTTACGAATTGCTTTGTGGTGAAAGACCCTTTCAAGGTTCTAATATTGCGGAAATTATTGAGTCGGTGATTAAAGCAGAATTTGTATCTCCTTCAAAATTAAACCCAAATATTCCTCAGGCTGTCGAACAAATATGCTTGAAGGCTCTTTGTAAAATCAAAGAAGATCGTTACGCTTCTGCGAATGAGTTTTCTGCTGATCTCAAATCTTATCTTGATTCTTGTAATCAATCCCTACCCCCCCCCAAATTGAATGTTAATTACAAGTTAGTTGCTACATTTTTGTGCTCGTGTGCCATATTTTTATGTTTGACTGCTTGGTTGATTCATCGTGGATATGAAGCCGATTTGAATGGCAAGGCAAAAGCAATGGTTGCTGGTGTCTTTCTTGCAGAGGGCAAATCACTTGAATTAGCTCTTGAAAAATCTGATGAATTTATTTCGCGCACTTCATTGATTTATCGACATGAACTTGCAGGGATGGATAAATCGGATCCTAGACGAATGAAGGCGCTATTGGGATTAGGTTGTGGCAATCCTGAGTTGGATCAGGAACTCTGTGACTTAATGCTTAAAGCAAATGTACCTGATTTTTTGGTGATCAGAAAAAGGCTTGAACCTTCTAAGCAAATGTTGATTGAAGGTTTGGTGCAGAAGTTTAAAAAAGCTGATGCTGATGAGGTGTTAAGGTTAGGGGGCGCGATCTCGTTTTGGGATCCTAGCCATCCGATACTTGACTCTTATCTGTCCCAAATTGCTGATAAATTGCTGGCTCAAAACAAATTGTTTTTGGTTGAATGGGCAGATGTGTTTTGGTCTGTAAAAGATAATTTACACCCTTTGTTGATTTCTAGGATTAAGAACATTGAGATTGAATCTTCTCAGCGAGATTTTGCCACCGGGCTTTGCTGCGAATTTTTGCGTAGCGATTCTGCTCAGCTATTTGATTTGATGGAAGTATCCGATCCAAGAAATGCCCGGGTGATCCTTGCAAAAATGATTCCCTTGAAAGAGGAAGTATTGCAGTTTGCCAAAAGTATCCGAGAATCAAAACTTGAAATGGGTGGTTTTGCTCAGAATCTTAAATTTCGAGACAGGCAGGGAATTGCTGCTGCTATTCAAATTAGCCTTGGTGAGGATGCTGGGTTTTCAGTTTTTTCATTTTCATCAGATCCAACTTCGAAAAGCAAATGTCAATTGATGCTTGGGCAACTTAATGTTTCACCTGCAATGTTCGTTGAAAAAATAAACTCTACCGCTGATATTTCTGCAAAAAGCGCAATGTTTGTAGCGCTTGGTGATTTGGATCTTGGTTCCATTGATTTAGAAACCAAAAGTAAATGGCAGAGCGAATTTTTTGGCTTGTATCAAAATAACCCAGATGCTGGATTGCATGGTGCATTGGATTGGTTGTTAAGAAAACGATGGAACATGGGGAAGGAATGTGATTTGGTTTGTGAATCTTTAAAATCCAAAACAGTTCCGGGAAATAAATGGTTGGTTAATTCTATGGGGCAAACTTTTGTCATTCTTGATGGTCCGATTAAGTTTCAAATTGGTTCTCCTCTTGATGAGCCATTAAGGTACGAAGCTGAGCGCATTCATGAAAGATCAATTGCAAGATCGATTGTTGTGGCGCAAAAAGAAGTTACCTTAAACGATTTTTTGGCATTAATACCTCAGCATCGCTACATAGAGAAATATTCAAAAACCCCTGATAGCGCGATGATTTGCATCTCTTGGTACGATTCTGCCCGCTATTGCAATCTTCTTACCGAAAAAGAATTTGGCGCTTCAGAGTGTGTTTACCTCCCCAATGATCAAGGCTTATACGAAGAGGGAATGCGGATTGTTGATGAACCACTTAAGAAAAAAGGTTATCGGATGCCTACTGAGGCGGAGTTTGAGTTTTTTCATCGAGCTGGTTCTTTAGCGATGTTCAACCATGGTTCTGATGTTCGTTTGACTGATCGATTTAGTTTTTATGTTGTGAATTCCAAAGATCAGGTCTGGCCCGTTGGTTCTCTTAGGCCGAATGAATTTGGGTTATTTGATACTGGTGGGAATGTATTTGAATGGTCTTTGGAAAGTTATGATCCATATCCCGAGTTGAATGGTTCTGATGAAGATGTATTTTTGAGTTCTCAAAACAAAAAGATCCTGACAAGTGTTTCGCGAGGTATGCGTGGTGGTTGTTTTTACAATCAAATAAGTAGTTTGCGAAGTGCGGATCGTAATGGTGCCAAGCCTGACGATCGAAGTAATAGTCGAGGGTTGAGGTTGGTACGTTCACTTCCTTGATCGTTATAAAGTAAGGTTTATTTTGATTTAGCTGTGATATTTTTAAATTCGATTTGGAAAGCACCCGGTTTTTTGTCTCCAATCATAAATCCTAGGGATTCGATTTCTGAAGGATTAATTGGTTCAGCTTTTGGTATCACTTTGCCAAACGAGGTTGCGATAAATTTTTCAAGTGGAAGCGATATTTCAACCCATTCGTTGTTTTTGGTCTGGAAGGATTGCCTGTAAGAAAATGCAGTGAGCCTTTTGTTGGTGTATAAGTTCACGGTATATTCTCTGCCATCCCCTTTTGCTTGGAAATAAATTGAATCATTTTTCTTTAGACCAAGTTGGGTTGGAATACATCTAAGGGATGCAAAACCACCATTATTTTCAAGCGAAAGGCTGCCATAAAAAAATAATGTTTTTTCTTGAGTGATTTTAAATTTACCATCAGATACCCCGCCCATTACATTGTCGTTAACACTAACCCAGGTTTTGCCCGATTCTGGGGTGTTAAAATTGAATATTAACCTTTGATTGTCTTCTGCCATGATGTTAATGCCTCCTAATAAAAGAATCAGAGTTGATGTAGATGCTTTCATAGTTGGTTTAATCCCCGTGTTGTTTATTAGTTAGTATCAAATTAACAGAAATTCTAGTTTATACCAAACGGTTTGAGGAATAATGAGATTGTATAGAGAAGGATTTATTGTTCGGGTAAAGTTATTGTTAAGTTAGGTTTTATCAAGGAGAAGGTATGAAGCCGAAAAATGTAAGTGCTAGCGAAGTGAATACTTCTTCAAGGCGTGCCCTTTTAAAGGCAACTGCGTTATCTGCTGCTGCACTTTCTTTTAAAAACGCCTCTGCTGCAACGCAACCCAAAACTGGTGATACCCAAAGATTGGATGAACTTATTCAAGGTAATCAGACAATTGCTCGAGCTAAACAGATAGCGTTAGACATTCTTAAGCCTTCCCAGAAACAGATGGAGCATGGCTTAAAGCTTCACGCTGAATCTTTGGTGTTTGATGGGTATGCATTTTCGCCTAGAACAGCAACTGAACCTGTAGTTATTGCTAAAATGATCGAGGAGGGCGCTTCAGAAGTTGAACTTCAAGATGCCATTGAAGATATGGGGATGACCCGTGCTGTAACAGATTTACGAGAGCGTGAAGAGTTCATGATGGCGTTCCGTGCCTCAGGAGTTACTTGTATTTATCAAAATGCAGGAGAAGAGTGCCAGCATCCTCAGCGCTTGATAAAAAGGCTTGCTCGTTTTACTTTTCTTACCGATATGCTTAAACCTTTTCTTACTAAGGCCACAACTCCGAATGACATTGATCTAGTTAAAAAGGCTGGGGGGCATTGTCTTTACCTAACTGGCAATGGTGTGCCTTTGCCTCAAGATTGGATTTCTGTCGAAGAAGAGTTGCGCACCATTCGTGTTTTTTTTCAACTTGGCATCCGCATGATGCATTTGACATATCAGCGTCGTAACATGTTGGGCGATGGTTGCGCCGAAATTGCAAATGGTGGATTGAGTGATTTTGGTAGGCAGGCGATTGCGGAAATGAACAGGCAGGGGGTATTGGTCGATATTGCGCACTCTGGTTGGCAGACTAGCCTTGAAGCTGCAAAAATAAGCTCTAAGCCCGTGGTTGCAAGCCATACAACAGCGGCAGGATTGCATCATCATATTCGCAGCAAGCCCGATGAAGTGTTGAAAGCGCTTGCAAATTCTGGCGGATATGCTGGGATTTGCTGTATATCTCAGTTTCTTGGGGGTAAGTGCGATATAAATGCGTTTCTAGATCATATTGATTATGTGGTTAAAAAAATTGGAATCGATCATGTCGCAATTGGTACGGATGTTGCTTATTCCTCTAGGCTTAGTGTTAATAATTCAATAAAGCTGCCTCCTCGAAGGAAGTCCAGAGCTCGTTTTGCTTCCTTATGGCCTAAAGAAACATTAACTGCGACAGAATCTGCAAGAGAAAGTATTGCATGGACTAACTGGCCATTATTTACTGTTGGGCTTGTTCAGCGGGGTTATCGTGATGAAGATGTTAAAAAAATTATTGGTGGTAATGTGATGCGGGTTGCTAAAGCTGTTTTTCCTACCTATCCACCTTTGGCTTAAACATAATTTACAAGTATTAGAAAGTTGGTAATGGACCTTAAACTTAAAAATAAAGTAGCAGTGGTTACTGGCGGTGCAAGTGGCATTGGTTTAGCCACTGCTAGGCTTTTTGCTACTGAAGGCGCTAATCTGGTCCTTTGGGATCGTGCTGATAGCGTTGTTTCTGTAGCGCAGGATTTAAGCAAAGAGTTTGGTCTCAAGGTTGCCGGGATCAAAGTTGATGTAACAGATTCGGCATCTGTACAGGATGCTTTGAAAAACACCTTGGTTGTTTTTAACCGGATTGATCATTTGGTGCACTGCGCAGCAACTGGTTCTGGAAAATTCGGTTTCCCTTTCACTAATCTGGAACCATCTGACTGGAACAAAGTTTTGAATGTTAACATCATGGGCATGGTAAACATTGCCCATGCAATTGCTCCGGTGATGATAAATCAAAAAGAGGGAACCCTAGTTTTTATTGCTTCAGTTGCAGGACAGATGGGTTCCCAGACAGATCCGCCTTACAGTGCATCGAAGGCCGCAAATATCAATTTTTCCCAATGCCTTGCAAAAGATCTTGCCCCACATCAAATTAGGGTAAATACTGTTTGCCCCGGCATGGTGCAAACGCCTTTAAACCAAGCTGTTTGGAAGTCCTGGCATGATCAGGCTTCCCCTGGTGATAGGCTTGGTTATGAAGAATGGTCCCAAAAAAAAATAAATGCGCTTGTTCCACTGGGGAAATGGCAGACTGTTGATGCCGTTGCTGATATGATTGTTTTTCTTTCTTCCTGCAGGGCAGGGCATGTTACCGGGCAAACTATCAACGTTGATGGCGGTTTTGTCATGCATGCGTGATTAATTTTTATAGATTCACTGTTATTATTTTCCCACCAAGGGTACAATTTATAGGTAAGTATTCTTTCAAGAAGGATTATCTATGACACGAATGGGAAAAGAATTGAGTTTGGTATTAGTAGGGGCAACGATGCTTACTGCTGGTTATTTTTATTTTCGTGAAGATGATCAGGCTTCAGATTCTTATACCAACGATACCAATCATTATCATTCCAGCGCTCATCCTTTGTTTATCCCTTTAATGATGCGAAGTTCTGGTAGGTATGCTGGTTTATCAAATGGGTCTTCAGGTGGCGTTGCATCCCGAACTTCCGGAAGTGTTACCCGCGGTGGTTTTGGTTCTACCGTTTCGGCTCATTCTTCAGGAAGCTGATAATGCAGCGGTTGACTCACACACCAAGAAAAAACTGGCAAACCGCAGTAGAGAAATATGGGTTGCACTTTCATACGGTCGATGGTCAGCTTTATTGGGATGAATCAGCCTCTTATCACTTCTCTGCTTTTGAAATTGATACCCTTGAATTTGCTACTAATTCCCTTCAAAAAATGTGCATGGATACCGTGCAGCAGATTATTGATGATCGCCTCTTTCGATTGTTTCTTATTCCCGATCACTTTGAAGATTATGTTATCAAGTCTTGGGAAGAAGATCAGTTCTCCCTTTATGGTAGGTTTGATTTGGCTTACGATGGATTTAATCCCCCTAAGCTTTTAGAATATAATGCAGATACTCCGACTTCTCTTTTAGAAGCTGCAGTTATCCAGTGGTACTGGCTTAAAGATTTGGATGATCGAGGTGATCAGTTTAATAGCATTCATGAACGGTTGATCGAGGGTTGGAAGAAAATAGCACTTAAAGCTTCAAATGAAGTTCATTTTTGTGCAACGGAATCTGTTGTCGAGGATTATGTCACGGTCGAATACTTGCGGGATACTGCAATCCAGGCGGGAATCAAAACCAATTATCTTGATATTCAGCAGGTGGGGTGGGATAGGGCCAAAAATACTTTCGTTGATGTACCAGGGAACCCGATCCAAAATTGTTTTAAACTTTATCCCTGGGAGTGGATGATGCGGGAGGAATTTGCCCGTAATATCCCCAAAGGGAAATCTCAGTGGATTGAACCTGCATGGAAGGTGCTTCTTAGCTCTAAATCGATTTTGCCTTTACTTTATGAGCGCTATCCTGATAGCCCTTTTATTCTTCCTGCAAGTTATGAGCCTCTTGATGTTGCTAATCAGGTTCGTAAGCCGATTTATGGTAGGGAAGGAGCAAATATTCAAGTTATCATCGATGGTAAGGTTGTTTCTGAAACTCCGGGGCCTTATGGCCAAGGGCCTTTTGTCTACCAGCAACTTGCGCCCCTGAAGCAATTTGATGGATTTTATCCTGTGATAGGCAGTTGGGTTATAGATGGCGAATCCGCAGGCATTGGGATAAGGGAAGAAAATTCTATTATCACCAAAAATACCAGTAGATTTGTACCTCACCAGTTAAGTAATTAGTTGAATTTATAGGCGGTTATTCATGCAAGGTTCAAACACTTTTATTTTTGAAGAACTTGATCAACAATCAAAAGATTATCTCTTGGCTATTAGTAAGAATAAAGGAATTGGTTTCACTGGGGTTTATGCTAGCAAATTAAACTATGGTATACTTTGTATTCTTTTTGGAATATTAAGTTTACCAATTCATTTTTTTATCTCTTCTATTGATCAATTTGCGGAACCACTTGCTCTGGCAATGTTACAAACCGCTTTATTTATGGTGACCTTATGGGTTCAGGTTCGAGCTTTTCGCTTGTTTGGGTTTATTAGAACGAAGAACCATTTTGTTTTTGTTGATGCCAAATATTATTGGGATTGTAACAACTATTCAGCGCGTGTTGTTAATATTGAAAATATCAAGTCATTTGAATGCAACTTTAACGACTATTATAAAACTTATGAATTTAAAATGGATTGTGATCATGGTTTTGTGAAAATAACGATTTCAGATGAAGAACCCGCCTCTAAACTTTATAGCCTTCTATCTTATAAATCTGAAAAAACCAAGAAACCTACTGAAGGCAACTTCACGGAAAGCAAATGGAAATGGCTTTATGATTTTACCTTTTGTATTCCTGATAAAAAATATCTGAAGCCTGTTGATGGTGCTGACGGATTTGTTCTTGATGAAAATTTCAATAATCTTTCTTCTAAAAGCATTCCTGACCCATTTAAGGCCGGAAAAGAAAAACTGCGTATTGGTTGGATTTCTGCTTTTATTATTTTGGTCGTTTTCGTTTTCGTTGCTTTTTTCAAATGGGATAATTTAAACAGAGATGATTTGATATGGGAAGGTATACAATCAATTAATACCGATGAAAAAGTTTACTGGTTGCGCATTTATATGCGAGATCATCGTAATACCCTTCATCGCGGTGAAGCTGGTAAGCAACTCGGCGACAAATACAAATATATTTTTCAAAATATTGGAGAATCTAAATCAATCATTGATAAAGATGACAAGTCGAATTTTGATTTAGTTTCTAATCGTAATCCCCCTGTGAATTTTAATAATCAAAATTTGCCTAATCTGATGCCCAAGTTGAAAAACATTGTCGTACCGGATCCAAAGTTGATTCAGGGGCTTCAATCAATTGTTCTGCCTAGAATGCTTGACCTTCAAGAACCTCTTTTTAAATTAAAAGTTTTTCCGCTAGATCCTGTTTTTCCAGATGCTAGTAAGCTTACGCCTGCTATTACAGATGCTTACATTCAATCAATCATTAGTGCCTTTGGAAGTGAGTATTTTATTGTTTCTAGTTCTCTAGATGGCCCCGGTCATATTAACATCGTTTACAGTTTTTTTGAGGAAAAGAACCAAAAGAAAATTCGCTTTGATGTTTCATATCGGCAGACGCTAGAATCTGAGCCAGCTGAAAAAATATCCTTGGAAGTAAATATTCCTACTAGAGAACTTAAGTATGTTGAACGCGCTGCAAATAGATTAGGCGTTTTTACCGTTGGTGATCCCTCTTTTAAATGGGCATTTCCAAATTGATTGTGTTATTTAGCTTTTAAAAGCTTTGCGGCTTCCACTGCAAAATAAGTCAGAACTCCATCAGCTCCGGCTCGTTTAAACGAAAGTAAGCTTTCAAGAATTACCTTTTCGCGGTCTAGCCATCCATTGGCTGCTGCTGCACACAGCATGGCGTATTCGCCACTGACTTGGTAAGCAAAGGTTGGGACTTTAAAAGTATCCTTTACTCTTGCCACTACATCGAGATATGGCATGCCTGGCTTAACCATTATCATATCTGCACCTTCAGCGATATCGAGCGCAACTTCACGAAGCGCTTCGCTCGAATTGGATGGGTCCATTTGGTAGGTTTTCTTGTCACTTTTTCCGAGGTTGTTTGCAGAACCAACTGCATCACGAAACGGGCCATAAAAAGCAGATGCATATTTTGCTGCATAACTTAGGATTGCAACATGGGAAAATCCGGCGGCATCAAGTGCCTTTCTTATTGAGCCCACCCTGCCATCCATCATGTCGGATGGTGCTATCACGTCGCATCCTGCCTCAGCTTGAACAACTGATTGCTTGCATAATACTTTAACGGTTTCATCATTTACCACGATACCGTTTCGTACTAGTCCATCTTGGCCATGAGAGGTATAGGGGTCTAGGGCGACATCGCATATTATTCCGATATCTGGGACTGCGGATTTAATTGCTCGAATTGTTCTGCATACTAGGTTTTCAGGATTGTAGGCTTCTTCGCCATCTTGTGTTTTTAAATTTGTAGGCGTTGCAGGAAATAAGGCTATTGCTGGAATGCCAAGATCGCGGGCCTCTTTTACTGCTAATATTAATAAATCGATGGATAACCTTTCCACGCCTGGCATGGATGTGATCGGGGTTCTTAAGTTGTTTCCTTCTTGAATGAATACAGGCCAAATAAGGTCGTTTACGGTTACACGATGTTCAGAAACCATGTTACGAATCCATGGAGAAACCCTTAGTCTGCGTGGTCTTGCTAAGGGTGATATTTGGATGTGCGTATTTGTTTCGTTTTTATTATTAATCATGACCACATTCCTTGATTTTTATTAAACAACAGCAATATATCTTATTGTAGTTGTTAACGTTAAGAAAGAAATCGTTCGTGGTTTATTAAAAAATGCTAATGGTGAAGCCGAATAAATGATCTTCTAAAGCGAACTATTTTTATTCTTTCGCTTTTTGATTTGGTAGGGTTCGTAATTTAGCATTTTAACTTTTAACGGTGCATCAATTCGGTAATTAATTCCACGCCATTCGATGTTTCGGGAAAACAACGCAAATAAAAGGGCTTTGGGGTAAAATAGTTGGGTGAGAATCATTGCTGGAATGAAGGCGATAATTTTTAATGGGGTCAGCCATTTGGTGAATTCATTTCTTTTTTTTATTATTCTCCTTACAAGGTATTCTAATAACAATAATTGGCATAATGTAATTCCAACGTATCCAATTAAGGTTAAAGATGCCAGAACTGCAATAAAAGTTTCATTAAGCAGGGTGCTGGTTGCAATCAGAGTCAATAATAAAAGCGGAACGATAGTTACTAGAATGCCATGCATGACAATTTTCCACCACGATGAATGATAGAGAATCGCCCAAAGTAATTGCCTTTGTATCCATGGAACTAATGAAGATAAGGTTACAGATTCTCGATTAATCATGAGAACTGAGGGTACAAATTCGATTGTATGCCCATGACTCTTTAGAATATTAAAAAGGGGCACATCTTGAACCAGTGCTTTTTCATAGTAATCAAGAACCTTGCATTTTTGTAAAACATCGATCCGGATAGCTAAAGATCCGCCCCAGGGAATTCTGAAAAATATCATTTGAAGAACCGCAGGAATGTTCCAGATATAGCGGATTAGATCTCCCAAATTAGCTCGTGGAGGGAAGTACCAACGTTGGCCGGTTACTGCTCCAATTTTTTTGTTTAATAGGGGTGCAATTAATTCGCGTAGCCAAGTTTTATGTGGCATTGCATCTGCATCGATCATTGCAACCACTTCATAATCATTCAGATTCTTCTGTATGGTTTGAATCAATGAGCTGTTTACTAGGCTACAAGTTTCCTTTCTGTTTTTTAACACGCCTATTTTCACATTGTTTTTATCGCTGGCCTTAATTACTTCTTTTGCAAGTGCGTATACAGGATCATCCGGATGGTCCACTACGATAATTACATCATAATTTGGGTAATCTTGATTAAGTAATGCCGGGAGTGCTGTTTTTAAAAAAGGATCTAATCCCCTAAGATTTAAGCAAACAACTGTTTTTGGGCAATCAGAATCTTGGAGAGGAGTCGATTCCCAATTCCAAAAAGTTGGGGCGATGTATATTACCAGGATCGAATGAATAA
>CAJCCR010000372.1 GCA_903960945.1 uncultured Planctomycetaceae bacterium | reverse complement strand
TCATCACCATCGGGATCCATTTGACCGCATTTTGGCTTCGCAAGCAGTTGTCGAAGGAATACCGCTCCTTAGCAAAGACGCAACTTTCGATAGCTACGGAGTTGTGCGCATCTGGTAAAAAGTAGACATACATTATGTTTCGTTAAGAAACACCGAATCCCTACCCTGTCGGGCGCAGTTATCGAAGTCACCTTAAATAGATCCCCCGGCAATAAAGATGATAAAAAAGATGATGGCAAGGTTTTTGCTACCATGATCATGGTTATAGGTAAAGATGCTACATTCAAACCAACTGTCGATAATTCGAAAACCAAATAGAAATAGCCAACTTAAAACCTCAGTTGAGAACTTAAACACACGTAAGAGCGAGAACCGTCTTAATACCTTTTCGTTGATTAAAAGCCGACTACTCAAATCACACTGCCACTCCTGATTCAAAATAATGTTTCAAATTCGCCAATGAAAGTAAGACAAAGTGGCAAAAAGCACTGGTTTTTCACTACACTAATTTAGTGTGATGTAACCGGTTTTCTTAGAAATGTACATGAACGAGCCTTCCACAATACCCGAAAATAAACAACCTCTTCCAGGCAAAGGGGAAGTTCGTGCACTCATCACAAAATTGCTCGAAGTAAAGGAAATGCACAAGGTTGCTGAAGCCCTAGCGAAGGGCCAAAGCGCCACCGTTGATGGTTGTTGGGGATCCTCTGCTTCTATGGTGGTTGCAGCTTGCGCGACTAGAATCAAGCACAATATCTTAATCGTGTTATCACACCCCTCTGATTTAGAATTCTGGGAATCAGAGATTAATACTTTCAGCGGTTTAGAAACAAAGATTTTTCCAGCAGATGATGATTTCGCAGGGAAGTTCAGTAATAAATCCGAAGCTGCATGCGCAAGGCTTAGGCTCGCTTTATCACTCAACATCCCAAACAAACCCTCTATTGTGCTTGCTTCAATACCCTCGCTATTACAACCATTGCCCAGTATCGAACAAATTGCCAAATCTAGCTTTCCCCTGAGGAATGGCACCACCATTCCCCCTGAAGATTTGACCAAATGGCTTGTAAAGCATGGCTATGACCCAACAGAAGTCGTGGTGCAACCAGGGCAGTTTTGCAAACGGGGAGGCATCGTTGATATTTATTCACCAGGAAGTGAATTGCCTCTTCGTCTTGAATTCTTTGGCGATGAAATCGAATCCCTAAGAAATTTTGCGCCCGAAACCCAGCGCAGTCTTGATGTGGTGCAGTCTTCTGAAATCATGGCAATGACCTTTGAAGAAAAAGGTACTTTGCCAAATGGTCATCTGGTGGATTATCTAGGTACCGCAACGGTAATCATGGTTGAACCGGAAGAGATACAAGATCAAGGCCGGCATTACCTTGACCGTATGGGGAATATCCGTGGCTTATTTTCGATGCAGGGCGCGTTTAAAACCCTAGCAACCAAGCCCAGCTTATTAGTAGCTGCTATGCCCCGCCATAGTGCGGAAATTTCCTACTCCATGAAAGTTGAATCAGTCGAGCGCTTTACAGGAGAAGTAGCAAAAGTTAAAACCGAATTAGATCATGCTGCAAGCAGTGATGATGTGGTTCTGGTTTGTGCAACAGAAGCAGAGGCCCATCGATTGCATGAAGTGCTAGCTACATCGCAAGTGGCGGCGCAAGGACGGCTTTCTTTAGATGTGGGGTTGATACGAAAAGGCTTCAGGCTTGTAGGGGTAAAAAAAGACAGGCATATCCTAGTGCTTGGCGCTCAAACATTATTCCGCAGAGATGAAGTTGCCAGACCCCACGCCTCCGCAAGAAAACTTGAATCACGGGCAATCGATAGTTTTCTAGACCTTTCACCTTCGGATTTAGTGGTGCATATCAGCCATGGTATCGCCAGATATCTGGGCATGGAACTTCTTGAAAAGAAAAAGAACCCCACCAGCGATTCAACCAACCCCGCCAACATGGTCATGGAAGAACATCTGGTGTTGGAGTTTCGAGACAAGGTAAAAGTTTATGTTCCTGTATCGAAGATCGATCTGGTTCAAAAGTATGTTGGTGGTGGGAAACAAGAACCGGAATTGTCAAAGTTTGGTGGCACTGGTTGGAACAGTCGTAAATCTAAAGTACAAGCTGCAGTAATCGATCTGGCTTGCGAAATGATTCAAATGCAAGCTGTACGAGAATCGCAAACGGGCAATGCATTCCCGCCTGACACCGAATGGCAAAAAGAATTCGAAGCTGCATTCCCCTATCAAGAAACACCCGATCAACTCGCATCGCTTACTGAAATCAAAGCAGATTTAGAACGCGCTAAACCTATGGATCGGCTTATTTGTGGCGATGTAGGGTATGGAAAAACTGAACTAGCAATCAGGGCGGCCTTCAAATCCATTGATAATGGGAAGCAGGTTGCGGTATTGGTGCCTACCACAATTCTTGCGGAACAACATCTTCGCACCTTTACGCAGCGAATTGCGGGATACCCTTTTGTTGTTGAATGCCTTAACAGATTCAGAACATCTTCCGAACAGCGAGACATCATCGCAAGGCTTGGAACAGGCAGCGTAGATATCGTAATAGGTACACATCGGTTGCTAAGCGAAGATGTAAAATTCAAGGATCTTGGATTAGTAATCATCGATGAGGAGCAACGATTTGGTGTGGAACACAAAGAGAAACTGAAAAGGCTACGCGAGAAAATCGACATTCTCACCATGACAGCAACACCCATTCCAAGAACCCTACATCTTTCACTTCTCGGAATAAAAGATATAAGCAATCTTGAAACCCCACCTGTGGATCGGCATGCCATCGAAACGCGAATTATCCGTTGGGATCCAGAATTAGTAAGGCACGGGATACTACGAGAGATGAACCGTGAAGGGCAGGTATACTTCGTGCATAATCGAGTGCATGACATCCATAAAGTTGCAGACAAGCTGAAAAAGCTAGTTCCTGAAGCATCCTTTGCCATTGTGCATGGGCAGATGAAGGAAGCAGAACTAGAAGAAAACATGGTGAAATTTCTGACTCGTAATGCAGATGTTTTGATTGCGACAACCATTATCGAAAGCGGATTAGATATCCCCAATGCGAACACGATTTTCATCGATGAGGCGGATATTTATGGTCTAGCGGATTTGCACCAACTTAGGGGCCGGGTGGGCAGGCAGCAGCGCAGAGCATATGCCTACATGCTATTGCCAACAGATAGGGTACTAAGCCCGGATTCAGGCAGGAGATTAAAAGCGATTGAAGAATTCACCGAGTTAGGGTCTGGGTTTAAAATCGCATTGAGAGATCTGGAAATCCGAGGCGCAGGAAACATATTGGGAACCCAACAAAGCGGGCATATCGCTTCGGTAGGGTATGAAATGTATTGCCAACTGTTAGAAAACGCAGTGCGGGAAATGAAGAATCAACCATTGCGAACCCCGTTGGAAGTTAACATCGATTTGGAATGGCCCGCATTTCTTCCAAGGGATTATGTAACAGGGCAAAAGAATCGGATCGAAGTGTATCGAAGGTTGGCACGCATCAGGCAGTTAGAAAAGCTGACAGATTTCCGCACCGAATTAAAAGACCGGTTTGGGAAGATTCCTGCAGTTTCAGAATGGCTTGTAAGGCTTGCTGAAGTACGAATTCTTGCAGCCAAATGGCAAATAAGTCAAATCCATATTGAAAGGCCACCAGCGGGAATAACAGGGCCTATTGATCTGGTTTTCACCTACAGAAATGCCAAGCGGGCGCAAACCGTTGCAAACAAAAGCAAAGGCAGGCTTAGGGTGGTGGATTCTGAAAATATTTACTGCAGGCTGAGGCCCAATGAGGATAAACCTGAGAAATTGTATAAATTACTGCATGAGCATTTGCAATCGTAGTGCCTATCTGCACCCTTCAAGAATTTGCAAATAATGTTGCCTGACAATTTTCTGATGCCTTGAAAGAGTTTCTTGAAAAGCGACAAGCTCGAAACCCAATCTACGAGCTAGCTTGGTTACTTCATCAGTTTTTTCAGGGATGGTATCAATCGCAAGATTTTTGACAATTCGTAACCTTGCCTGAACTCGAAAGAGAAAATCATAAGCACTGGTTAGCTCGAAATGTTCGGTAGCTGAAACCAAACCACATAACTTCATTGCTTCAAGTGC
>CAJCCR010000371.1 GCA_903960945.1 uncultured Planctomycetaceae bacterium | reverse complement strand
CTGCCTATGTACTTCACTTCTTTGGTTTTAAGTTTTTCCATAAGCCTAGGTAGAACAGTGCGGTCTCTAGGGCCATAAATGAACCCAGGCCTTAAAACCACGATTGGGTAGCCTTTTTCTTTGTGATACTGAAGTGCCAGTTTTTCAGATTCCATCTTCGATTGGGTGTAACCATCAAAGTGTTGATCAGGCGGTGGAGTGGATTCATCGGTTTGGTGGTGGTGCCTAGCTTCGTAAACCCCCAAGCTGCTGAAATGGACAAACTTGTAGAGCTGGGCGGGATTAAAAGAATCTAGAAGCTTTCGAAGCCCTTCCACATTTACTTGCCTGTAAGAATCAACAGTTCCCCAGTCTCCAACTTTAGCTGCACAGTGAAATACAGTATCCACACCTTCGGTTGCTTCTTTGGGCAGGTTTTTATCTTGTAAATCCCCCCGGACTACCTCAACCCCTAGCTTTTCCAAAAACGAACCGTCCGAACCCGAACGAATCAGAGCTTTAACTTTGTAGCCCCTTTTAACGCATGCTTCTGCAAGGCTGCTGCCAACCAAACCGCCAGCTCCGGTTATAAGGCAAGTGTGATTGTTCATATTTAAACCCATTCAAATTGTGTAAGTTATCGGGACCTAGGTATATTTCAAAAAATCTATATCTTCATTTTTATGAGATATAGCCAATTAATGTGGCTTTATTTGCAAATAATTTCAATAAATCAGATTTTTTCAACTATGACTAAAGCTGATTACTTCTTTCGCCGATAGAGTTTATTCAATTCATATTGACACTTCATTCAAGTTACCTTATTGAACCCCCCGACTTGCGAAATAACTTATACCCACTCAAGGGTTTGTTCATGCTGGTACGATATAGAAATCATCTGAGTCTTATTCATCCGCTCTTTGCAGCGGTGTTCATTTGCTTATCCTTAAGCAATCTTCTTGCACAACAACCTGCCTCACCAGGCAAGTTGATGATTGCAGATGTGATTGTTCAGGGTAACCGGGTTGTTGCAACCCAGGCAATTACTTCACAACTAGCCACTAAGCCGGGTAAGGAATATCAGCCTAATGTAATTCAAGATGATGTACGCAAATTAATGGCTACCAAGCAGTTCGCTCATATTGACCCAAGAATCGAAAGTCTTCCTGATGGTAAGGTTAACATCTTTTTCCTAGTAAAAGAATTTCCTAGTGTTGTACAAAACGTTACTTACCTTGGGGCTAAGCATCTTAAAGAAGAGGAACTTAGCCAGTTAAGTTTGGTATCTAAAGGAAAACCTTTAAGTCCAGTAACCAATAAGCTTGCATGCCAAGCAATTGTTCGAAGATACAACGAGCAGGGCCGTCCCTTTGCAAGTTGTGATTTGCTAAAAGGTGGCGATTCTGCTGATAAAGAAGTGATATTCAATATTACCGAAGGCCCGCTCGTCAAAGTCCGGTCAGTCGATTTCAAAGGTCAGGAATTTGTTCGGGGCGCGGTGCTTGCAACCCATATTCAAACCTCCAAGAAGTTCATGGGGTTATTTGGTGGTACTTATAATAGTGCGATGGCAGATGCTGATGCTGTCAAACTTGAAGAATATTATAAATCGTTCGGGTTTCTTGATGTACATGTTTCACGAGAATTGGTTTGGACGCCTGATGGTAAGGAAGTGGACCTTGTTTTCCATGTTAAAGAAGGCATTCGTTATCAAGTTCAGGGAACTCCCCAAGTTGTAAATCTAAAATCCATGCCTGCGGAGCAAATTGAGCAGTTAAGCAAAATCAAAGGTGGGGAATACTTTAACGAAAATAAAATCAACGAAGATAAGAAGTTGATGGAAGATTATGTTGGTTACTCTGGTCGAGAAATGCGCTTAAATCCGGTGCCTGTGTTTTCTCCAGATGTTCCAGGCTTGGTACGAATTCAATATGAAGCATTTGAAAGGCCGCCCGCTCGAGTTGGGCAAGTGTTTGTGGTGGGTAATGAACGAACAAAGCAGAATGTAATTCTTCGTCAGGTGCCGTTGTTCCCAGGTCAGGTTCTGACTTACCCTGATTTAAGATTGGCAGAGAAGAATCTTGCAAGATTGAATATTTTTGAAGCTTCTGCTGATGGAGTGCGTCCAACCGTCACTGTTCTCGATCCAGATCTGGAATCCGAATTCAAAGATTTGTTGGTAACAGTTCAGGAAGCCAGCACCGGTAGCCTTCTCTTTGGCGTGGGCGTTAACTCGGATGCAGGTATGAACGGAAGTATCGTTCTTAATGAGCGAAACTTTGATATTACTAGGGTTCCGACAAGCTTAGATGATTTGATGAGTGGTGGTGCATTTAGAGGTGCAGGTCAGGAATTCCGATTGGAAGCTGTGCCTGGTACCCAGTTGCAGCGTTATACTGCTAGTTTCCGCGAACCATTCTTATTCGATTCTTTGTTTAGTTTTGGTGCCAGCGGTTATTATTACACACGCAGATTTGATGAATATGATGAAACTCGAGCAGGGGGTAGGTTTACTCTAGGCAGAAAATTAAACCAGTATTGGAATGCAAACGCTAGTTTGAGAATCGAAGATGTTGGGGTTTATCGCGTACCTGCTGGAGCGCCTTCGGATTACACATCAGTGGAAGGTCAGAATTTCCTTCTCGGCTTACGAGCTAATGTTACTAGGGATTCTAGAGATTCTTACCTCCGAGCTACAGAGGGTAGCATCTTTGATTTATCGTTTGAGCAAGCTTTTGGGGCCTATAACTTCCCCTTGGTTTCTGTCGAAATGAATAAATTCATAACCATGTATCAGCGTGCGGATGGTAGTGGTCGGCATGTAATGGCGCTTCGTTCCCAGTTCTCTTGGGCTGGTGATGAAACTCCTGTTTACGAACGATACTTTGCAGGTGGTTTTAGATCGATGCGCGGCTTCCAGTTCAGAGGTGTTAGCCCGAATACAAATGGCTACATGGTTGGTGGTGACTTCATGTTCCTGAACTCTATGGAGTATCAGGTTCCTCTTAAGGCTAACGATCAGATATTTATGGTCGGGTTTATTGATAGCGGTACGGTTGAAGCAAACATCAGTAAAATAACTGATTACAGAGTTTCTGCTGGTGCAGGTTTAAGGTTTGTGGTTCCTATGTTAGGGCCAACACCAATTGCTTTGGATTTTGGTTTCCCAATCGTCAAGGCAGATACAGACCGAACACAACTCTTTAGCTTCTGGATGGGTTTCTTCCGCTAATCGGTTTTACCAATTCAATGCGGCATCCAAAAAAAGAGGCTTAGCCTCGGGGGGTTGGATGCCGTTATTTTTTTTCTTCGATTATTACTTCTTCTTTAATTACTTCAATTACTTCTACTTCCGACTTAGGTGCGTAAAAAGATTTGAACCCTAACTCGGTGGGGGCGAAATTACCTGTCCGTGAATCGGTGAACGGGTAAGACATACCGTTGTAAAGGTAAAAAGAACCATTGGGTGAATAAACAACGCGGGGCCTGAAGGTTCCCAGTCGGTCGACAGCAAGATTTTGCCAATGGCTGTAAGCGCTTTCTTTAGGATAGAAAACCATTTTTTCTGGTGGCGGTGGATCTGCAAAAAGAATCGCAGGAGTAGGTCTACCTACAACACCCTCTACGATAACTTGGTTTGAACTGATAAGATTTAGAGCAATAATTAAAGAAGAAAATTCCATTAAATCATCCCTTGAGAAAGTAGAAGGATGAATCATCGCAAAAGTTGTGTTGAAGATAAAACAAAAAGACCCGGAAAGGCCAAATCGCCTATGTTTCCGGGTCGTTTTAATCGTTAAAACTGGAACTATTATCTTACAATCATTACTTAATTAATAAGTAACTGCACCCTCAGAGGCAGATTTGACGCATTTAGCATATTTAGCAAGTACGCCCGCTTTTTCCCGAGGCGCAGGAGTTTTCCATGCTGCCTTCCTCTTTTGTAGTTCCGCATCGTCTATGTGAACTTTCAGCATTTTAGCTTCGGCATCGATGGTGATGGTTTCGCCGGTGTTGACCAACGCAATAGGCCCACCCACCCAAGCTTCAGGAGAAACATGGCCCACAACCAAGCCGTGTGTGCCACCTGAAAAACGGCCGTCGGTGATAAGACCAATACTTTCGCCAAGCCCTTGGCCTACCAATGCTGCAGTGACTGAAAGCATTTCGCGCATGCCAGGTCCACCAACTGGGCCCTCACCGCGGATTACCACAACATCGCCAGCCTTAATCTGCCTTTCTTGAATCGCATGGAAGCAAGCTTCTTCACCATCAAAAACCTTGGCAGGCCCAGTTATTTTGCTGCTTTTTAAGCCAGCAATCTTGGCGACAGCGCCGTCTGGTGCAAGGTTGCCATGCAGCACAACGATATGCCCTGAAGCATGCAAGGGGTTGTTTAAAGGCCTTATTACATCTTGCTTTGGTTTATTGTAAATGGTTTCGACATCCTTTAGATTCTCTGCAAGGGTTTTTCCTGTGCAAGTGATGCAATCACCATGCAAGAAGCCTGCATCTAGCAATGCCTTAAGAACTGGAGGAGTCCCGCCAACCTTGTGAAGATCATGCATCACATATCTGCCACCTGGCTTTAAATCTGCAAGGTGAGGAACTTTTGCCCCAATGCGATCGAAATCAGCAAGGGTCCAATCCACTTGTGCTTCTTTAGCAATTGCCATCAAATGTAAAAGCGCATTGGTGCTACCACCGAGCGCCAAAACAAAAGTGTAGGCATTTTCAAGCGATTTACGAGTGATGATGTCTCTTGGGCGAATATTGTCTTTTACAAGTTGAACCACTTGCTTGCCCGCTAAAAAGGATTCTCTTTCCTTAGCGGCACTAACTGCAGGATTGCTAGCGCCATAAGGAAGCGAAAGCCCCATGGCTTCGATAGCAGAGCTCATGGTGTTGGCTGTGTACATACCGCCACAAGAACCCGCGCCAGGGCAAGCTTCGCATTCGATTTTATGGACGCCCTTTTTATCCAAGGTTCCTGCCTGGTTCCTGCCTACTGCTTCAAAAATAGAAACAATATCGATATCTTCACCTGCAGGCCCAATGCCAGGTAGGATACTCCCACCGTAAATGAAAATACTTGGTATGTTTAGCCTAGCCATTGCCATGACACAGCCGGGCATGTTTTTGTCGCAACCGCCTACAGCAATCAAACCATCATGGTTCATACCAGCACTGACCACTTCAAGGCTATCCGCGATAACCTCGCGTGAAACCAGACTGTATCGCATGCCTTGATGGCCCATCATAATCCCATCAGAAGCAGTGGGTGCGCCATAAATTTGTGGTACGCCGCCACCCGCCCGAACGCCTTCAATCCCTTTTCGTGCTAGCCTATCAAGGTGTGCATTGCAGGGTGTGATATCGCTAAAAAGTGAGGCTACTCCAATCATGGGTCTGTCAAAGTCATCATCATGAAACCCAACAGCGCGAAGCATAGCCCGATTGGGCGCTCTTCCAATGCCTTCAGTTGTAGTTAAACTAGTTTTGTTGTCCTTTGGTGCCATGACAGTATCTCCGGCAAGGTTAAATAATGGTGCCCTGATTGAAACAATATCAAAGAATCCAAGGTTAACCCCTAAAGGTTAACTCCACGAGATTCTCATGAGTATGTTTTATGAATAAAAGAAAGGAAGGGTTGAAGAATATTTCGAAGAACTATTTTTGAATTGGTTTGCTTGCAATAGCGAGCCATGGTTCCCATTCTTTGCGAACCGAATCGTCCATGTCATTTAATTGGGATTTCAGTTCTGCCAACCTTTGGGAAACCAGGTCGAATTGCCCCAAAGCTGAATGGCATCGAACCATACCACCCAAAGCGTGAAGCATTTCTTTTTTGCCCCGGGTTTTGGCTGCCAACCGAGAATAAATTAGCATCGCAGCTTCATACTGTCCCATGTTGAATTTGCATTCTGCAGCAAGCAATGGAATGAGTAGGCGTTCTTCTTCGGAAAGTTGCGTGATTCCAAGTGGGGAGTCTGCAAGTTGTTCCAAATCCTGATAGGTCTCAGCAGATTTCTGCAACCATTTTCGATGTTCTGCTTGGTAATGCGTCTTGGTTTCATCCGTTGTTTTTTCTCCAAGGATGAAGTTTTGTTGCTCTTGATTTGCAAGTTGGCGGTATGCCTCTGCTAATTGCAACCTTGCCCTTACCGCTTGATTGTTTTTACCAAATCGTTCCAGGGCTTCTTCATAACGCCTGACTACCATGCGATAATTTTTTCGTTGGAAGAATATCGAACCAATTGCGAACAACGATTTTTCTTGAGCATCGGTGTCAGGGTCAAATCGAAGAAGTTGCAGATTTTGTTCTAAAGTTTCTTCCGCTTGATCCAGTTCGTTTTTTTCGATGTGGATTAAGGCGAGTTGGTACCTTGCATTATAAGTATGCGGCCCCCGGTATTTTAATGATGTTAAATAAGAGCTTTTGGCTTCATCGATATTTCCTGATTCTTTTTGCACATCACCCAATTGATAAAGGGCGTTTCCTAAACGATTGTCTGTACCTGCTGAATTTATAAATTTTAGCAGGCATTCCTGTGCTTTGGGCAGATCTTTGCCTTTGCGATATCTAGTAATTGCTTTCCATAATTCTTCTGAAGAACTCGACGCATTCTCGGCCTGATTCGATGCTTTTACATTTAAGTTGGCTGCATCAACTAGTAGTTCCGTGCTAGCCTGTTTTAATTCTTTTATCTTGGCACTATCAGAAATCTCAGATGTTTCTTTAAGCTTTACTTCCGCCCATGAATTGAAAACATCCGCTCTGAAACTTAATGCGATGTAAGGGGGGAATACTTTTTGGAGTGAATCATTGATTCTTAAAGATAATTCGAAATTTGAAAGCTGGACAGATTCTAACTGGGCTTTTTCAAATATGTTTTGCACTTGTTTCGTGCTGAAGTATTTGTTTTTCCATTCTCCCTCAGATTTGCAATTTCGGACCAACATTTCAAGGGTGTTGGTTAATAGTGGCAAATTTTTGTTTTCAAGATGAATCTGCGCTAGCTGAAATGAGGCTGCATATCGCTCATCCGTTTGGCTTTTTTCTTCGCATTCTACCCAAGCTTTTTCTGCTTCTTTTATAAGATCAATCTTTTTTAAGCATACACCAAGAAAATATAAAGGCTTTCCAGCATCGGTTAAGACTTCCTTGGGTGAATCCAATACTTGTTTCCAAATATTGACAGATTCAAGCCAAAGGCTTTCTTCCATGTAACTGAGTGCGAGAAGTTGTCTTGCTTTGATTTCTAGGCTAGGGTTCTTACGAGAATTTATGTTTTGAAGTACTTTTCTTGCTTCATCTGGGCGCTGTAATTTCATCAGTAATTCCCCACCTAATATTTGTGCAGGAATTCTTTTCTCTTCTGAAAGAAGTGGTATGTTTCTGAATTCTTCGTTGGCTTTGAGGGCTTTGATAAAATCTGGCTCTAACGCTCTCATGTATCCAAGTGATAGCAAATTCAAGCACTCCGGATTTCTATCCGCCTCAAGATTTGCTTTTTCCAATTGCTCTAACGCTTCTTTCATTTCCACTTTCAACAAAATGCAAGCCTTGGCGTATAAGAACTTGTACTTTTGTTTCTCATTTTCTGAAAGATTCTCTTGCTGGATACTTTTTAAAGTTTTTAATGCTTCATCCCAGTCGATAACAACGGTTTCGCTTTCATCTTTTAATAGTGAGATCTCAGCAAAATATATTTTAGCCTGACTTTGTAATATTGGATCTGAGTTTGTTTTTTCAATGATTTCTCTGCAAGCTGATTGTGCAGCATTTAAATCTGATGTTTTTACAAGTGCATTTAACTTTTCAAACACAACACTGTTTTTATCACTTGGTTTGTTTTTTATTGATGCTTTGTGGAAATTGGCCATCCCTAACGCAATTAAACTTAAAATAAATAATGGGATTTGCCACGCAGTTCGCCACTTGCTTTGGCGTTTTTTTATCGGATCAGTTTTTTTCCAATCATTCATACCCATAAAATTTGAATTAATACCTAGAAATTAATGATTATCCCCTATAGAAGATGGCTATTTCACAATCCTAGTGTTTTCGTCAAGAGCAGCTTTATAGTTACGCCTTATAATTAAAAAGGATTATCATTTTTGAGATTAGATTCTTTAAATCTGATTTAAATTAGGGGGTATGTGATGAGTGGGAACCAATACGCCTCGGTCTTTGAATTGGATTCATCTCAATTAATTGTTGATCTGGATATCTGGATAAGAATCTTGAAAACATGGTGAATGGGTTGAATGGGAGAAATATTTGCAATGCTCCTAAATGGGTTGGTGGAACAGCGCGCTCGGGTGGAATGTGTTGGCTCCACTTTCCCCGAAATAGGTGATAAACGCGAAGTGGCGATTATAGTGTTAATTTGTAAATCAGTGATTTTTTAAATGCTAATACAAATCTTCCCGAAATGATTTCCTTGAGCCATGTATGCAAAAGCACTATGGACATTTTCAAATTTAAACACCTTGTCTATAACAGGTTTTATTTTGCTTGCTTCAATTGCGAGATTCATTCTGTTGAACATGGCAATTGACCCAACAAAAATCCCCTGTAATTTTATCGACTTCATGATGATAGGAAGGGGATTAAATTCAGCTTCGTTTCCTGCCAAGACTCCAATAAGGCTGATTTCGCCACCAACTCGGGTGGCTTTTATTGTCTGGGGTAGAGTGCTTGCGCCTCCAAGTTCAATGGTGTGATCAACTTCACCAAAAGAAGATTTGCGAATGGTATCTCCCCATTTTGGATTGTTGACCGAATCAAAACCTTCGTCTAAGCCTAGTTCTTTAAGTTGATTAAGATGCTGCATGCTTCGTGAAATAGCAGCCACTTTATGCCCTGCAGATTTTGCAAATTGAAGAGCGAAAATTGAAACTCCGCCACTTCCAATCGTTAGGACTTTCTTCTCTGGTAAATTTGTAGTCGTTTCAAATAATGCATTCCAGGATGTTAATGCTGCGCAAGGTAAAGTTGCTGCCTCTTCATTTGATAGAAATTGTGGAATGCTAACTATTTCCGAGGGTGAACAAGTGATGAATTCTGATAGTAACCCTTGCGATGTGCCACCTAATGATTTTTTCGTTTTTTGGGCGGTTATCGGTCCATCTTGCCAATCAGGGAAAAATGAAAGTGCAACGCGCTGGCCGATTTTAAACCCGCTTAGTTCCGTGTTGGATTCAATTATCTCGCCTACGCCATCAGATATTGGAATCAATGGGGAAGGAAGTCCGGGCCCGTATTGTCCACCAGCAACAAGTAAATCGCGATAATTCAAAGACCAAGCTGACATTTTCAGCAAGATTTTTCCTGGCTGAAGAATTGGTTTATCGGTCTCTGACAATTGCATGTTTTCGATGCCAGAACCAGGTTGAACCAAATAGCTTTTCATTATGTTCGTAGCTCTATTTGTTGTTAAACAGAAATTTCAAATAGGTGATAGCCCCATGGTGGCATGTTTAAATATAAACCTTCACTGGTTAATTTGCTGCCTTCTCGCTCGTAATTATTTGGGCCTAATTGATCTTTTAGCGTAACTTTTTTGTTGTTGATTTCTGGTAGAGGTATAGGCAAAAAGCACTGTGCTTGTGAAGCCCCATAATTGACAACTGCGAGATTTGCTTTTCCGTTTTTGCTGATGCGAAGTGCACATACAAATTGTTTGAATGAAATATCGTTTTCGTAAGGTTGTTTGGCATAAAGTAATTGGAAGGAGCTAGTTTTAATTTCTGGCTTTTTTAGAGAAAGAAGAAGGGCGGTGTAAAAACTCATCAAAGCTATGGAAGTTCTTTCTTCCGGGCGCCTGTTTAGGTGAACGGACGCATGCTTTTTCCAGCCTTCGAACTGGCCTTCATGGAAAAATAGTAACCCCGGGGCAAAGAAAGTGATCACTGCTGCTGCACACTGCTTTTCTGTAAAGAAAACATTAGCAGCTCGTTTCTCATCATGGTTTTCAAGGAACCGTACCATTTTTTGACTATATTCCCAGTCAGCTTGTAAGTGCGAATTTACTACCATTGCATTTTCGTGGGCTAACCTGTCGTATAATCTTTTGTCGTAAGTGTAATCAAACCCTTGCTGTTGAAGTTCCCACTCCAGATCCCAATATGCCTCCGCAATAAATTTGAATTCTGGTTTTAAAGATTTAACTTCTTTGATTGCCATGGGCCAGAAATCGTTTTCTGAATGATTATTGTTTCCAAGTGCTGTTCGGGTTCCCCAAGTTTTTTTGAAAACATGGGAAAGGACTAGCATTGCCATATCGCACCGGAGAGCATCACATTGAGAGGCGATGGTTTTTAAAACAGTTTTCATTTCCGTTTGAAATTTAGCATTGAAGTAGTTGAGTTGCAGCGTATCAGGCCAACCAGAAAAGTAGGGGTCTCTGCCGTGTGCAAATATTTGTTCTCCATTTTTTGATTTGATGTTAATGTAATTTTCAGGCTGCGAATTAATGTCTGCATTTTCACCTTGTATGTAGAAATCAGTGTTTGTTTCTACCCAAGGGTGATCTAGCGCGGTATGGTTTGGCACAAAATCTAAACATAGTTTTAGATTAAAAGCCTGCATTCGTTTGCGTAATCTTGCTAAGGCTTCTGGGCCGCCTAAAATTAAATCAACTTCATAACTTTGAATAGCAAATGGCGAACCGGTGATATCTGCCTGAGTTAAATCGGGAAGGCAATCGCGAAAGCTTTTTTGCCAGGCTTCTGTTGACCTTGAAACATTTTTACCTGCAGGCCCAATTTGCCAGACTCCCAAAAACCAAATAAAGTCAAAGCCCTTATTAGCCAGATCAAGAAGTAGCGAATCTGGTACATCATCTAGAGATGCCGTTTTATTAAGCCTTTTACCCAGTTCATTTAAATAAACGCGTGTATTGATTTCAAATAAAGTTGGCCTAGATGTTTCAATTGGCATTTAAGAGTAGCGTCCCTGTTGGAGAAGGTTTTTGCGGTATGCAACGATAAGTTTTTTAAGCGTTTTAATTCTAATGCGGAGGTTCTCGCCACTTTCTGTTTGAGCTACTTTACGAATCGGGTTCCAGTGTCTTACTTCGGAAATAGAAGGAATGATATCGACGCCATCTCGTACCGCAGCTTCTACCGATTCGAAATGGTAATGTTTTGCGAGATAAGTACCTTCGGGTTCTAGGATCAGAGTGTAGCCATGGTCGCCGTATACTCGGGAAAAAGCGCCGTCAATGGTGATGGCTTTACCGCTTTTCTTGATTGGGGATTCTCCCTTGTCAATTTTAACGGGGATGTGCCCGTTAACTATAAGGCCTGGAACGGGATCGACTCCAAATTCAACCATGATTTTGTCGCAAAAATCGGCATCGTGCATGAGGGCGAAAAAGGCGTTTTTCTCTTCGGCATGGGTTTCGTGTTCTTCAACAAGATCAATTTCGAATGTTGCAATTCGTTCTTTGCCGAAGAGAGGAGAGCGGGGGCCACACCATAAGTACCACATCATATCACGATCATAATCGGTAGGGCTTTCTATTGCCCGGGAGAAAAGATCGTTAAGAACATCGTAAAGCTCTTTTCCTTTTCTTGGTATTCCATCAATTATCAGCGATTGGAATTCCCCATTCGCATCAACAGGAACGCAACCATGGATGATTAGGTGGTTGTCGCGGATAAGGTACATAGAGCCTCGATCTCGCAAGTAACGCATGTGGTTGAAAAGCTTGTCGCTTGAAAGAAAAGAGGTTTTAAGTTTTTCGAGGCAGGTTTGTTCTTCTTCCGAAAGGGTGTAAGGATCGTTTGGATTTATAGTAGGAAATGAACCGTCTTTAAGATGACATACCTTGCCATCAATCGTAATTGTTTTGTCGTTGGTGTTTATTGTGTGAAGCAATCTACGATGGGTAAGATTCCATTCAGGCCTTCTAGCCAGCATTTGGCCTTCAAGTTTAAACTGGATGATTGCAATGGCTTTTTGCATCCTTGCAAGCATTACAGGTTCGCGCAGCCCTTCAGCTTTTGGTTTAAAGCATAAAGCAGGGTCATCTTTATAAACATGGCGAACTAGATATTCAATTGGTTGCAGGGGTACGCCATAACCCTCTTCAAGCTGAAGAATATTTCTGTATCGGAGAGAAATGCGGACAACATGGGCGATTAGCGCTTCGTTGCCAATGCATGCGCCTAGCCAAGCTGCATCATGATTCCCCCAAGTGAAGGCAACGTTGGGTTGAACCATCATGTAATCAACCACCTTATCGCCTCGCTGGCCTCTATCCCAACAATCCCCTGCGATAATCAATTCATCGATAGCTAGATTGCGGACAGCTCGAACGGTTAAGTGAACTAATTCCGGTCCTTTGCCATTTTCAAGGATAGTATCAATAAGGGCGGAGTAGTACTCATTGCCCCGGTCTGCAGAAGGTTCATGGAGTAGTTCGATAAATAGGTCGCGATAATCAATCGGAGATATTTTGTAAATTTTCTCAAGCCCATATCGTTTTGAAAGAACGCGCAAGATTGAGAATAAATGCTTGAGGTTTTTGTGGCAGAATTCTCTTTCGTTCGCAGGGTTTTCTAATCTTGGTTTAATCGCGTCAAGCATTTCTCTGGGATAGAAAATAAGGGTAAGGAATTCCCTTAATTCCATGGGTGGCATAATATTGCCGAATAAACCCTCTACTAATGGGCGAAGTTTTCCTGAAGCATTATTGATGACATGCCTAAGTTTTGTGTATTCGCCGTGGATATCGCTTATGATGTGGATTGTACCTTTGGGCAGGGTAAGTAGTGCTTCAAGTCTTGCAACTTCCGCTAATGCTGAGTCGATGTTTGGGAATAAGGTTTTCCACGGAGCAAGTGCGGTGATTTCTTCGGGACTTATTTTAATATCAAGAGCCATTTAATGCTTCCTTGTGCGCTTAAAAATTTACTCAATCATTATCATTAACAAGTATTGGTTTGATAATCAATCAGGGCTTATTAATTAATCAAATTATTACTAAAATAAAAGTGTATTTTGACCGCCCAATTGTTAGGCTAATTTTATTCGTAAATGATGATTTCTGGAAAGGTAAAATAACATGAAAGTTTTAGTTATTGATGTTGGTGGTACGAATATAAAAATTAAGGTTTCCAATAAAGATGAAGTGCGTAAATTTCCTTCTGGTCAAGATATCACTGGTAAGCAAATGGTTGCTGGTGTTCTGGAAAACTCCAGAGATTGGGCTTATGATTGTGTAACCATTGGTTTTCCTGGCCCGGTTGTTAATGGAAAAATCAGAAATGAACCTGTTAACCTTGGACCAGGTTGGGTGAATATTGACTTTGAAAAAGCTTTTGGGAAACCAGTTCGAATTATCAATGATGCTGCGATGCAGGCATTAGGTTGTTATGAAGGTGGAAGAATGTTGTTTCTTGGTCTCGGCACCGGGCTTGGGACAACTTTGATTGTTGACGGGGTAGTTGCTGCACTTGAAGCAGGGCACCTTCCGTTCAAGAAAAACAAAAGTTTTGAGTATTATGTAGGTGTAAAAGCATTAAATCGCTCTAGTCGTAAACATTGGCAAGATAATGTATTCGAAGTTATTAAATTGTTGAAAGATGCGATGGTTGCTGATTATGTGGTGTTGGGGGGCGGGAATATCAAAAAGCTGGATTCTCTGCCTGATGGGGTTAAAAAGGGTGATAACAGTTATGCATTTTTAGGTGGCGTTCGTTTTTGGGATAATAAGGCCCCAGAAAAATCGAAAAATAAAAAATAGCCTGTGTATAAGTTGTTTTTAATTTCTGGCATAGCTTGTGTGTATTTTCTTTAATAAGTTAAGGTTAGATATCACAAGTTATTCGAAGTAGTTGTTTAATCAAATCAAAGGCGCTTAAATGTCAGATTACATATTTACAATTGAAAATCTTATTAAGGCTTACGG
>CAJCCR010000370.1 GCA_903960945.1 uncultured Planctomycetaceae bacterium | reverse complement strand
TAGCAATGTTCGTAGATACAACTGGCCTTGCTGGTATACCCGTTCCTGGGGCTAATGTAGCAGAAGTCCAATTGGTAGTATTATACGCTGCAGTAGTAACCGTACCACCAGCTGGCACTTGAGGATAAGCTACAGAAAGACCGGAACCACCCACGGCAAACGCACCAGCAGTAGCACCGGTAGGGCCTACGGATGCATAAGTTGGAACAACCCAAGCATTTTCGCCAGCAACACCACCAGAACCACAACTAGCATATTGTTCAAAAAAGATGGCTGTGTTGGAAGTACCATCTTTCGAGGTAAGCCTACCCATATTGTAGGTAGAAGAAAGCCTATCAGTGGTGGCAGTTAATGCCACACCAGTGGGATTACTATTACCAAAAACCTCGGAATTTGGCACATAACTGGTACCACCAAATTTATTAACTGTTGTTAGGCCATCCAAGGGGCTTTGATCTGCGGGGCATAGAAAAATCTTGATTACTGTATTACGATAATCAACTGCTGCTGTAGCTGGCGCAACTGCTACGGTTGGCAGATTAAAAAGGATAAAAGGTGCTGCACTTCCAGCTATAAGCTGCTTTTGCAATGCTTCTTGTTCAACAAAGGGCAAGAGTTGCGTAAAAAGGCTCATGCTGTATTTATCAGGGTTATTAATCATGGTACTACTGGTGCTTAGGCCAGGAAACTTCTGAAAAGTTCCTTCATAGTTTGCAACAGCAAGGCCAAGTTGCTTCATTTGATTAACGCAAGTGGTGCGGGCCGCAGCCTCGCGCACCTTCTGTACTGCAGGCAAAAGCAAGCCAATCAAAACGGCGATGATCGCAATCACCACCAACAATTCAATCAAGGTAAAACCTGATTTCTTTTGTTTCATCAAGCGTGCCAACATGGGAACCATCCTTTCAAAGAAAATAAAAATAATAACACTAGAACCTAACAATAAAAATCAGAACCAATCCTTTGGCGTATTTACGCTTAAAACCATGATTTAAAATAAGAAAATCAAAACGCAAGGAGGGATTTCTGAGACGCCCTGAGCGAAAAGCTAGATTCTCTATCTATCTTTTATAACAAGTGAAAAGAACTAACGCAATATTTATTTTGCACTCATCTTTTTTTCATAGAACTGCTTCTTTTCACCAAAATCATCTTTTAATTCCAATCTTTTACAAACACAAACGAATGCTCAATACTACGCAGCATCGCCCCACAACATCCTTACGTTATTTTGCACCACTAGTCACTAAACATGGGTATACTTCACCTCTGAGCTAAGTTTATTGACCATTTATGTTTATTAAAATACAGGAAAAACTCATGGCTAGCGGACAAAAATCCCAAGTAATTGGCAACTTCTTTGATTCCCGCTGGAACGCCTACCGCGACTTCCTCAACCTCGACCTCTTAAACCACAAAAACCTCTTTCAACAACTCGCAACCCATATCCAAAACAACCTCCCCAAAGATTACACCTTCCTAGACCTAGCCTGTGGCGACTGCGAACCAGCAGGGAATTTACTCAAAATCCACCCTGCGAAATCCTATGTCGGGGTCGATATCGCAGGTGAAGTACTTAAACTCAGCTTCCCCAACCTAAAACACTTCCATGGGCAAAAAACCCTTATCCCCCTAGACTTCACCATTTACCTTGAGCAACCAGGCGAGTCTTTTGACCTCATTCTTTTAAGCTACTCCCTCCATCATCTAAAAACCGAAGACAAAAAAAGCTGCATCGAAAACGCCCGAAAAAAGCTCAACCCAGGTGGCTTCCTCGCAATCATCGATGGCATGCGCCTAAACGACCAATCCCGCGAAGATTGGCTCACCCTCTGCTACAACTACATGGAAAACAAATCCCAAGGCCAATGCCCAGAATCCTGCAAAATCGTAAAGGCACATATGATCGAAGCGGATATCCCAGAAGAAGGCAGAGAATATGTGCG
Organism: uncultured Planctomycetaceae bacterium; assembly: GCA_903960945.1. Classification (GTDB taxonomy): domain Bacteria; phylum Planctomycetota; class Planctomycetia; order Gemmatales; family Gemmataceae; genus UBA969. Next base: position 2,855 of record CAJCCR010000370.1, on the reverse strand, counting down.
CATGGCTAAAGATGCAGGCTTCTCACGCACAGAACTTTCCCTAGAAGAGATCAGCGGCCTAGGTATCCTCTTTGCCCATGCGTAATGTTACTTGCCCCATCCTTATTAATTTGAGTTTTCCTCGCTTTTTCTATTTTTTGTTTTTTCCCCCAACTCCCAACCCTCTTCCCTCCGGGAAAAGGGCCCTTTCGCTTCGCTAGAATAGGTGTTGGTTTTGCTATTACTTTTCGTTTATCGATGGGGCTTGTTTAAAGACGGAGCAGTTGCGACGGGGAAGCCCCGCTGCAACCGCTCCATTTGCAACCTTTAGACTTTGCACCAACGGAAAGACAAATAAGCCAAGCCTTTGTGCCCTGAAGGGGCAAGATCAACCAGCCTAGGGCGCCGCCCTAGGAAAAGTAGTGCAATTTGCAGCGGGGCTTCCCCGTCGCAATTGCACTAAAGCGAAAAACCAAAACCAACCTCATAAGTAAGAAAAGTAATGGGGAATAAACAAAGAAGCGGGCAAGCGAAGCGAAGTACCCTCTTCCTGGAGGGAAGAGGGCAGGGAGTTGGGGGAAAGAAAAAGAAACGATCAATCACTTCCTATGGGTGGAATTTCAAACAATAGCGAGTGGGGTTTTGCCTCCTTCCGCTTTGTATCTGCTAACTTTAACGAATACATTTTTGAAGGAAGGGGTGCGCGATACTGGATCGATATCTTTCGAAACCAAGACATTCGCCTCGGGGAAATACATCAGCGCATTTCCCTGTCTTATATCAAACGGTCTGACTTTTATAGGCCCCATTTTTGCAGTGGCACTACTTACCGTGACCTCATCATCTTCCTTAAAACCTAAGCTTTTCATTTCTTCCGGATTTAAAAGAATGACATCCCTGCGTTCCTGCCCACGATAAATGTCCTGTTCTTCATACACCACGGTGTTGAATTGACCTTCGCTTCGCACTGTCATTAGGCGCAATTCCCCGTCTGGGACATCCTGCGAGGTAAGTACATCGGTCGAGAAAGAAGCTTTACCTGATTGGGTGGGAAAATGACCTTCATGAAAGATACGGCCTTTAACTGGGAACTCCGCTTTGCTGGTGTCCGCCTTGGAAATATCTTCATACCCAGGAACAATTTGGCTAATCATTTCGCGGATGGTGCGATGCATTCTTAAAGCACGCCAATCGAGGTTGGGCAGGTCGCCCACAACACGGCTTCCCAAGGTAGCAAGGATTTCTACTTCACTTTTTAAGCCGCTATATCTTGCGGGCCCACCATCGCTTACACGTACAAAGTTAAACATTGATTCCTGAGTTGTAAACTGGGGTTCTTCATCCCGTGCCAACACTGGAAGAATCAGGGTTTCCTTGGCCAATCCCCAAGCATGGCCTGTATTTAAAGTAGTGTTGAGGTAAGTGATGAGGTCAAGTTTAGCGAGGCTATCAGCAGCGAAATTAGAATCGGGGTTACTGCCAAATAGGTTGCCACCTAAGCAAAAAGCGGCTTTCATTTGTCCATCATACGTTGCCTGCATGCAAGCCATGGTATCTAAACCGGGCGAGCGGGGCAGGGTGGTTTTCAAATACCCTTCCAAGTTGTTGAGGAATTTCTCTTTTAGATTGGGCACAACCCCCATCGATCCAATTCCCTGCACATTTGAATGCCCACGGATGGGTAGTAAACCTGAAGAAGGTTTCCCCACCATGCCACGCAATAGAGCAAGGTTGACAATGGCACGAACATTACTGGTGCCGTTCAGGTGATGGGTGATACCCATGGTCCAGCCAAAGACTGCATTTTTAGACTTGGCGTAAACATCAGCGACCTCTTGAATTTGGGCTTTGGAAATACCCGAATCTTTTTCGATGGTATCCCAAGAAAGCTCATCAAGCATGGTTTTGAATTCTTGCAACCCTTCGGTGGAAGCTTCAAGAAAGGATTGATCAACCTGATTTTGCTCTATTAGCAGTTTGGCGATACCGTAAAGAAGGGAGAGATCACCCCCGATATGAGGTTGCAGATAATGGGTTGCGATATTGGTACCAAAAAGTAGGCTGACCACATCACTGGGAACGCTAAAGTTAACCAAGCCTATTTCTTTAACTGGATTAATCACGATAACTTTGCCGCCACGCCTTCGAATTTGCATCAAGGTACGCATAAGCCTGGGGTGGTTGGATGCGGGGTTGCCTCCAATAAGAAAAAAGAGATCTGTTTTATCTAAATCTTGCAGGTCTACCGTTGCGGTGCCCGTTCCCAAAGAGGCTGCCAACCCCGAACCGCTGGCTTGATGGCAGTAAAACGAGCAGTTGTTAACATAGTTGGTGCCATAAAGTCGCGAAAACAACTGCAGCAGGAATCCCGCCTCATTAGAAGATCTTCCTGAAGCGTAAAAGAAATGCTCTTGCGGTTGATGGTCCTTCATCTGCTTGACAATGCGATTGAAGGCAAAATCCCAATTAACAATGCGGTAATGGGTATCGCCGGGGCCTGCATAAAGAGGATGGACTAGCCTGCCACACCATTCGAGTTCGCGGGATGATAGGGCTTGAAGTTCTTTGATAGAGTACTTGGCAAAGAATTCTGGGGTGATGCCTTTCTGCATATCTGCAACCATGGCTTGAAAGGATTTTTTACAAACCTCGGGCCAGTGCCCCGCTTCGTTACGCATGCCGCCAGCCTGCCCGCCCATGCCCAAAGCGCAAGTTTTACAGGCATTTTTGGTGGTCATGGCTTTCCAGAGTCGCATCCAGCCCACTTTGTTGGCCATACGAAAGCTATAAAAGATTGCGCGCCATCCGCCTGCAGTTTTTGGTATTTTCAACATAAATCAACTCTTAACCCATAGAACAACAATAGAGAATAGCGT
>CAJCCR010000369.1 GCA_903960945.1 uncultured Planctomycetaceae bacterium | reverse complement strand
GTCTAGTTTATCAATATTTTCAACAAGATCGCTGAGGGTGTAATCTGCAATCAAGTCGAGTGCAATGTCTGCATCACCTAGGGCAAGATCGAGATCCACCAGCACTACTTTATTATGAGGATCTGCGGCAAGGGTAGCAGCAAGATTAACGCTTAGGCTGGTGCATCCCACACCACCTCGAGATCCAAGAAAAGAGATGACCAATGTCTTTTCTTTTTTGTTAAGCCCAAGGTTGGGAGAATGTTGTGCTTTTCCTGTTTTTTCAAGTTTCCGAAGTGCATCGGAGAGGGTATCCACGCCAAAAGGCATGGTAAGAAATTCCTTAGCGCCCGCTCTTAAGGCCTTTAATATTGCCTGCCCATCATCGCGCTTGCTGATTGCAAGAATGGCTACCTCAGGCATTTCTTGTGCAAGCCTTTCGATTGCTTTGCAAGCTTTTTCTAAATCAGCATCAATTGCAACTACAACAACATGGGGAGCAGTCTGGTTGGCGATTACCTCTTGAAGGAATTCGTATTTGGTGCATTCCGCCTGAAGCCATACATACGGTATTTGAGTAAACATACTGCGTAACGCTTCATGCCCCTTGTCAGGGGGATTCATAATGACCAATCTAAGAAGATTCTCATCTGATTTTGCATTATTGTTTTCGTCAAACTCAGCCATGATTCAATTGCCCGTGGTAATATTTAAAAGCGGACACTTTATTTTACCGGAGAAAGTGTCTGCAACGATGATGTTTTAATTTTTGGTTCAGAATTATTTGGATTGGCTACCCATGGTAACACCTTGATCGGCAATGAACTTCTGCTGTTTTTAATCGGAACTAGCGGTACTTCGCTTGTTTTTTCAGAATTGGAAACCTCAGGCAAGGTTAATGGCATAGGCTGGGTTTCGATTATTGGGAGTTCTTTAAGTTTAGGGTTTTCTTGATTGCGAGTAGGGAAAATCAAATTCCCTGGTACGCGGGATTCACCCGATTCAGCATCTAAAGGCTTGGCGTTTTTAAATGCTGGGATGTATCTACGATCTTGAATCACTTTTCTTGGGCCACGGGGGGCTTCCAAAATCCCTTCTAAAAAGAGTTCGAAATCATCAGGGCTGCGGGTTTCTTGACCAGGAAGCAACTTAGGCAACTGATCACAAGATTGTGGATCCACCAAGTATGGGGTAACCAAAATCACCACTTCTTGCTCGACTTCTTGGAATGATTTGGAACTGAATAAAACTCCCAAGAAAGGCAGATCACCAAGCACAGGCATCTTAATAGTACTACCTCTAGTTTCATTTTGAATCAGGCCCCCGATAACAAAAGTCTGTCCTGTTTCCATTTCCACTGTAGCAGTTACCTGCTTATCATCAAAACCTGGTGTTCTGCCCGGGCCCGAGGGGTTAGCTATACCTAAATCATTGTTAACAGATTTAATACTAGGGTTAACTGTGAGTTGAATTTTACCATTTCCTAGAACAACGGGTAGGAAATCTAACCTAGTGCCGATTTGTACAAAAGCTACACCAGGTCCATTAACTCCGGATGTTGCACTGATAACAGCTTGTTCGCCCCCAACTAAGAAAGAAGCTTTTTTACCACTGGAGGTCACTAGTTTAGGTTCTGCTAAAAGTTTGGAAGCACTTTCAATGCGAAGGGCCTGAAGGAAACCAAGGAAGCCGCTATTGGAGTTTAAAACCCCAAAGGGAACATTGGCACCGGTGGTGCTTGCAACAAATCCATTTGCAGCCAGTGTAGAACCTATGGATGCTCCTGAAGATGCTCCTGAAGCTAAGCCTGCACCCATAGAAGTGGGTTGGGCGGATAGGCCACTTAAGGTACTTCCAATAAATGAACTATTTCGGGAGCTAAGAAAGTTGAAACCTAAATTTCTGAATTCTGTGCGAGAAACTTGCGCAACGACCACATCTAATTGAACTTGTTGCACGCCTGCAACCCGAAGCGCATTGATGACTTTTTGTGAAGTTCTGGGTGCAGATTGTGCCGCCTGTGAATTTGCAGCAGCATTAGAATCCGTACTCATATTTCCGTTCGCGTTGTTTGTGGGATTGGTTTGTCCAGAATTATTTGTTGGTGTTGTACTACTTTGCGATAGGCCATCAAATAAAGTAGGGTCAACAATATTGCTTGCAATCGAAAGAATCATAATGATATCTTCTGCACGGGAAACATAACCAGAAAGTATAACCGAATCTTTGGTGATAGGAATGACTTGGATATTCGAATTAGGTACAGCATTCGTTATAACCTTTTTGAGGTAATCAAGGTTAAAGGAGGTGGTAGGTGGTGTCGGTGCACTTTGTTTTTTAGGTTCCGCATCTTGATTTGGCTTAAGAACCTTAAGGCCATTTATGACTTTGAAAGAAACGGAACCGATATTTTGGCCTTTTTCATCATTTAAATCATATGTAGTACCCTCCCTGCCCTTTTCTTGATAACCTGGGTCAACTATTTTGCTTGCAAGCTGTAAGACTATTAGCTGTTCAATAGATGAATTTACTTCGCCACTAATAAATACCGAATCGGCGGTAATCATTTTGACATTAATATTGCCAGTTGGCACTGCTTGGCTTAACACTTTATTAAGTTCTTCAATATCAATTTCTTTTTTTGGTTTAATTTTAAGACCGTCTCGCCTAAGCTTAATACCATTAAGAACATTAAAAGAAACTGTACCAATACTTTGGCCTTTCTCATCATTCAAATTATAAGTATTACCCACCTTACCTTTTTCTTGATAACTAGGATCAACTATTTTACTTGCGAGTTGAAGCACTATTAACTGCTCAACAGATGAATTTACTTCGCCACTAATAAATACAGAATCGGCGGTAATCATTACGACGTCAATATTGCCAGTTGGCACTGCCTGCTTTAAGGTTTTCTTTAGTTCATTTAAATCAATAGGTTTTTTTGGTTTAAGTTTGAGACCATTGATAACTTTAGAAGAAACGGTTGTGATTTCCTTATCTTCATCATCTTTTAGGCTATAAGTAAGCCCAGGGACGACACCTTTTTCTTGATAAGAAGGGTCAACTATTTTACTTGCAACATGAAGAATTGTTCGCATATCATTATATGAGTTAACCTCGCCTTTCACAAAAACGGAATCAGTGGTTACAAGGCTTATTTCAACTTTTGTATTAGGGACTGCCTGTGCAAGCACTTTTTTCAAATGCGCAATATCAATTGTAGTTTCTTTCAAAAACTTAATGTTGTTTACTGGTGTTTGTTGGCGCATAACAAAAATGCTGAGTTCTTCTCTTTCATCATCCTTTGAAATTAATTCTAAGGTTGCAACGCCTTCAGCCAAACCCTTTAAATAAACAGATGTTGGATCATTCAGCACATCTTTTACTTCTAAAATTTTGTTGTCAAAAGTGCGAGCAAGCTTAATCGACTTCTTGCTCTTCATCTGAATCTTGATGGTGAAATCAACGGGAATTGAGAAATCAGGGCCCTTAACCAAAGGCTGGCCCATTAGCGATGCTACACTGCAAACCATGATCATCATGGCCATGCAGGCTTGCAAGCTTTTAGCTAGGTAGTAATTTTTGTATGGCATCCTTGCAACCTCTTCAAACAAGCTGGCGATTCCCTTC
>CAJCCR010000368.1 GCA_903960945.1 uncultured Planctomycetaceae bacterium | reverse complement strand
TTCTGTTTTGACAACAATGGAATTGGGGGTAAGCTTTTTATTTTGGGCCATCATCTCGAGTTTAAAGCAGGTTGAAATGGCAGCGATTTCGTTGCCATTAACATAACGCCAGCCCCCTTGATCATCAGGAATCATGGCGCCCAACCGATCGGCGTCTGGATCGGTAGCAAGAAGAAGATGAGCATTGTGGGCTTTTGCAACAACTTCAGCTCGGTCGAGGCATTCGGGGATTTCTGGGTTGGGGGTTTTGGTTACATTTGGAAACTGGCCATCCGGAGACATTTGTTCTGGAACAGGAATGACATTGAATCCCTCATTTTGCAGTATTTCCATGCTTGTCATAGATCCCACGCCATGAAGTGGGCTAAACACAACCTTGAAGGCTTCATCTTTCTTTGGTGCGGGAATTAGGCGTTGAGCGCGGCAAAGGGAAATGTATTCTTTGTGTGGCTCATCAGAAATAAATTGGATGAAGTTCTTTTTTACAGCTTCTTCCCAAGACATGGTGTGGATGTCTTGAACCAAGTCGACGAGGTCGGCCATGATCTGATCATTAGGCGGGACGGGTTGACCACCGCGTTCGTCGTAGAATTTTCCACCATTGTCATCGGGGGGATTATGCGAGGCAGATATATTCAGCCCGCCTTGAGCTTTTAAAAGCCGGATGGAGAATGATAGTTCTGGTGTGGCAATATAATGATTGCTACTCAGGGGAAGGGTGTAGGTGTAGATACCGTTGGCTGCATAAACCCTTGCGGCATAAGCAGCAAGTTCTTTCGAGGAAAGATTCAGGGCAGGGTTGGGTAGGTTTGGGTTGTATTGTTTTCGCTTATCCATGAAACAGCGCACATCATAGGCTAATGCCACATGTATTTTTTTAAGATCAGGGAATTGATGTTTGAGGTATTCGCAATGGCCTTGAACAGATGCGCCTAAAGTCCAAAGATTCATGCGGTTGGGGCCGACCCCTACAGGGCCTCTTCTGCCACCTGTGCCGAAGGGGAGAATCTGAGAAAAGCGATCTAGAAGCCCGGCCCATTTCTTCTCTGAAATCAAATATTCGATTTGGGGGCGGTACTCTTTGAATTCTTCATGGGTAAGCCATAGCTCTAGATTATGTAATGCTTGTTTCTTGATATCTTCAGGAGCTTCTAGTGATAAAATTGATTCTTGTACTAAAGCGGACAATGGCATTGGTTACATCCTAGAATAAAATAATGAAGTAAATCCCGTTAACCCCACCTGTAAAAGTGATAATCTAGACAGTGTGGACAATTATTGCAATTGGAACTCCCAGAGAGCGTTTCACTTATCTTAGGAATGGCCATAAACCATGAAATACCCGCTGGAATTTGAATTTGATGTCGTTGTTGTAGGAGGAGGGCACTCCGGCATTGAGGCCGCTTTAGCTTCTGCAAGGATGGGCCTTAAAACTGCACTTTTAACAATGAGTGCCGAAACCGTTGGGTTAATGAGCTGTAATCCTGCAATTGGTGGAATTGCCAAAGGCCAGATAGTTCGAGAAATTGATGCATTGGGCGGCGAAATGGGCAAACTTACCGATGCCACTGCCATTCAGTTCCGAATGCTTAATTTGACTAAGGGGCCTGCAATGCATTCCCCTAGGGCCCAAGCCGACAAAAAACAGTACCAGATCCAGGCTAAATGGACTGTCGAGAAGCAAGAAAACCTCACACTCCGTCAAGAGATGGTGGAAAATATCCTGCTTGAAGATTCTACCCAGGATGATGGCTCTGTTCGTACTGTAAAAGGTGTTATTTGCAGGGGGAATACTCTTTACCGTGCCCATTCAGTGGTTCTAACAACGGGTACATTCCTTAAAGCCATAATGCATACGGGCGAAGCAAAATCGCAAGGGGGCAGGGCAGGGGATGCATCTTCCGAGAGCCTCAGCGAAAGCCTTATTTCTTGTGGGTTTCAGTTGGAAAGATTTAAAACAGGAACACCTTGCAGGCTAAATGGCCGAACAATTGATTTCACGAAAACTGAACCCCAGCCAGGTGATATTAACCCAAGGCCTTTTAGCTTTTCGACTAAGAAAATTGAACAAGAGCAGGTTCCCTGTCATATTACTTACACGAATTCTATGGTTCATGATCTGATCCGCGATAATTTGCATCGTGCGCCAATGTATTCAGGCCAAATTAAATCACAGGGCCCCCGTTATTGCCCTTCGATTGAAGATAAAGTTGTTCGCTTTGCAGATAAAGACAGGCACCAGATTTTTTTAGAGCCCGAGGGGCGCACCACCAGCGAATATTACTGCAATGGTATTAGCACAAGCCTTCCGAAGGATGTGCAGCAAAAAATGCTTGCGCTTATTCCAGGCTTGGAAAAAGCAGAGATTCTTCGTTGGGGATACGCTGTTGAGTACGATTATTCTCCGCCCACCCAATTACACCCCACATTGGAAACAAAATTTATTGCAAACCTCTATTTTGCAGGCCAGATCAATGGCACTACCGGTTACGAAGAAGCTGCAGCTCAAGGCTTGATGGCAGGTATCAACGCAGCCTTGAAAATCAAAAAGCTTGCTCCGCTTATTCTTGATCGAAGTCAGGCATATATAGGGGTTTTAATCGACGACTTGGTAACTAGAGGGGTAGACGAGCCTTATCGAATGTTTACTAGCAGGGCGGAGTATAGGCTGCAATTGCGCCATGATAATGCGGATAGAAGGCTAAGCCCAATTGGTAGGGAAATTGGCTTGGTGAGTGACGAGGCTTGGAATCGATTGCAAGAGAAAGAAAAAGTAATTGAAGAAGCTGTTAAGGTGTTGCGCGAGAACCATATTGAGCACGCTTCGCTAGAGCAGTGGTTGCGCAGGCATGATGTTGATTGGCAATCCTTGGTTGTGATGGCGCAGGAGAAACTGGGTTTAAAATTCGATCTTCCTGCGGAAGTTGAAGAACAGCTTGAATTAGAAATCAAGTATGCGGGATATATCAACAGGCAAACCGTGCAGATTGAACGATTTCAAAAGTTGGAGACAAAAACGATTCCTACCAACTTTGACTATTTGGCAATTGCTCACTTGCGCCAAGAAGCTAAGGAAAAGTTCAACAAGATAAAGCCTGCAAATATTGGTCAGGCAGGGAGAATCAGTGGGATCAGCCCATCGGACATCGCAGTGTTATTGCTTTATTTGAAATAAAGGTAGGGCATTTCAATAGAAGAGAAAGTTTGATCCAGTTGGCCTTCTCATCATGAACAACCCGCTTTTTATTTAAACCGTGAACCGGTGCGAAAGAATTTTAAGACATTCAATTCTTTGTGAATTAAAGCTACCTATCTTTCCTGCTTGACAATATAGGAAGAAAGGGTAAGATAATTTTAGATGAGCAATCGTTTTAATCGTCTTATCCTGTCTATTTTAACATTGGTTTTGAAGTAGATAAATGGAGAACCTTGTGAGGTTGGCATGATCCTATTGAAATCGTGCCTTGCATAAATTTAGTTCTTCATGGTAAGCAAGTGTATATAGGGCAGACTGGATGACTCGCAGTTTGCATTCGAGACAGGGTTTACGGTAATCAAGGTGGTTCAAGGAAGAATCTTGGGTGGACTTGCATCTTGCGTGAAGATGATTTTGTTTACTCAAAAACGCTGGCTAGCTGGTGCCAGGAAGGACATTAAAGATGAAAACTGTTTTTACGACCGGAGAGGCTGCTAAAATTTGTAAAGTAAGCCAACAGACTATCATCCGTTGTTTCGACAATGGCCAACTCAAAGGGTTCAGGGTTCCTGGCTCCCGTTTTCGCAGGATTCCCCGTGAATCTTTGTACAAATTCATGAAAGATAATGGTATCCCTACGGATGCGCTGGAAAGTGGCAAAAGAAAAGTTCTGCTCGTTGATGACGATACAGAATTGTTGGAATTGATGAACAAGGTTATCGAAGACGATGGCCGTTTCGAAGTTCGCATCGCAACCAATGGTTTTGATGCTGGCATGATGGTTAAAGAATATCGCCCAGATGTAATCGTTCTTGATGTGATGTTGCCTGATATCAATGGTAAAGAAGTTTGCCATCGAGTTCGTGCTGATAACACCCTTGAAGAAGTGCGAATTCTTTGCATCAGCGGTATGATCGAAGAAGATAAAATTCAAGAACTTCGCCTTGCTGGCGCCGATGATTTTCTCAGCAAGCCTTTCGAAATCGAAGAACTTATTGACCGTATGTGCCAGTTGATGGATATCGAATCCACCTCAACAACAGGTGCAAGATAGTTTCAATTTGATGATAATTTGTGGGGAAGAGCCCTTACCATTAGGGTTCTGCCCCTCATTATTTTTGATTGCCCTTTGATGGAGTATGCCTGTGGCAGCCTTGGCCGAGCATGGAAGTTCGGCAACATTTCTAAACCTGATAATGAAAACCCCTTGGCTATTGCCTAGGCTTTCTTCTGTTTCTGATTTTATATTCAAGCCCTTGTCGGAATCTTGGCTTGATATTAAGACTGATCCAGGTGCGGTTTATTTGCTACTGCGATATTCAGATGCGCATACCGCGACTGATTTTCCAGCTTGTTTAGAAAATGCTAGAGCAGCAGTTTCTGAAAGCGTGCTTTCACTTTTACGCATGGGTTTTAGCCTTGATGCTACCCTTGTAAGCAATGATTCTTTTGTAAATGCGTTGTGTAGGGCAGCAATTGCCTCTGAAATCGCTTGCATTACAGGCAAGGTTTCGAGTGAACTTGCTTGGGTAGGTGCATTGTTTTTCGATTTCAAATCGTTGGCCAAAAATCATATTCAAGAGCATACGGATAATGCAACCCTGATGCGTCAGTATGGTTTGCCTGTCTGGTTAAGGCTTGTTAATTTGTTGTCAGGAAAAGATGGTCTTGAGATAGCGACTGCCGCAGGCCTGCATCCATACTTGGGCGAAATATTATTAATTGCAGATCAATATTCTCGTGACGGGCAGGCTGGGAAATCTTTGTCAGTGAGACAGTGGGAAAAGAAATTAAAGTATCCTGGCCTTTTGAATAAAATCGATGTTGGTGCGATAGTTAACAAATGGTTTGGTGGTAACATTAGGACTTTTGTTAATTCCAAAAGAAAGACGCCTGAAAGTGTGATTGCAGAGAGTCTTCAATTTGCAATGGATACCATTCACGAGAATCGCTTGATTCAATCTCGTGATAATGTCGAATCGGAAGCATATAAGGCTGCTTTGCAAAATCAGATTCAATCTGGATCGCAGCGCCTTCATGATTTGAAATTACAATCCGTGGTTGAGCTTGCTGCGGGTGCTGGGCACGAATTTAACAACCCTCTTGCAGTTATTCAGGGGCAATCACAATTTATTCTTGCCCGAATGGATGATCTGGAAATCGAAGAAACCAGGGAAAAACTCAAAGATTCTTTGGAAAGCATTGTAAGGCAGGCAAAACGAATTAATCTAATTCTGCGCAATTTAATGCAATTTGCCAGGCCTAATGTCCCTGCACCTTCCCATTTGGAATGTAAGGGCATTGTTGAAACTGTAATTGAAAAGCTCGAAGATTGGGCCATTGAAAAGAAAGTAAAGTTGTCTCCTGTGGATGGGGAGATTTTTAATTATTCGATTTTTGCTGACCCTTATCAGGCTCGCACAATATTGGAAAATGTTACTCGAAATGCGATTGAAGCTGCTGGTATTGGGGGTTGGGTAAGGATTGGTGTGGAAAATTCTGGATCAGGCCAGATCCTTCTTTATGTAGAAGATAGTGGCCCTGGGCCCGCAAGAGAAGATGTTGCAAACTTATTTGACCCTTTTTTCTCAGGTAGGCAGGCAGGCAGGGGGCAAGGGTTGGGTCTTTCCGTTGCTTGGAGGCTGATTAAGCTTAATAAAGGCAACATCTCGTTCGTTTTGCCATCCGGCTTCAAGCCAACTCGATTTGTTATTAGTTTTCCAATGAATGAGCTTTCTGCGCTTAATTTTTCAGAGCAAAGTGCCTCTGATTTTCACGACGCCATTATCAAGGCTGCATGATAAAAGCCATGGGTTATAAGGCATATGCAATATAGCAACATCCTAAAAATAAATCGGGACTTCACAGATAGTAGCCTGCCTTCTGATTCCTCTTCGCTGGAACTCAGGCTCGAAAAGGGGGATTTGATTTATCCTTCCTGGTCGCTTGATTCGATTTTTAATTCTGATGAATTAAAGGTTCTTTGTTCCTATAAACCCAAAGGTTTATGGCATCAAACTATAAGTTTTCATCCTAATAATGGCAGGCTGGCAGGATCTAATTCGAAGGAACTCGAAACTTTACTCGGGCGGGTTTCAAAAGTGCTGATGGATAAAATGCAAGTTTTGCTTCCAAATTATGATGGGGCGATTCGTTTGGATCGGGTTGTTTTGAATAATGTTGAAGCTGCTACTTCGGGTGGGAAAAATATAGCAAAGGATGATTTGCTTCATCTGGACACTCTTAAGGGCGGACTACCTGGCGAAACACGGGTGGTCAAATTAAGTTGTAATATTAATTCGACAAACACGAGAATTTGGGAAAAAGGGCTTTCGCTTGCGTCTTTGTTGGCTGATAGTAGGGCTAAAGCTGAACTGACTTCACAGGGTAAATCTGGTTTTTATCATGATCATTCTGGCAATAATGTTGCTGCAATGCTTGAGAAAATTGGGATCACAATAAGGCAAAGTGAAGTCATTCAGAAAAAAATCCCGCGCAAAGTTGTTGTTTTTCCTGCTCAATCTTTCTGGCTTGCAATGACTGATGTTTGTTTACACTCCACTTTGCGTGGTAGTAATGTGCTGGAATTCATGTTTTTTGTTCAGGATCAAGCCTTATGCTCGGGCGATCTCTCGGCCCCTTGTTTACTTCATTCCTTTTTTTCTTCCGCTATCAAACAAGCTGCTGCATAATTTAAAGTATGACAAATCTTTATTCGCAATGGCTATGCGCAGGGTTGCATGTTTGCGCACCAGCGTTGTGCCACAGTTGTAATAATTTATTGGAATATGATGAAGTAAGCCTTTGCAATGGTTGCAGGGAATGGTTTCGGCCCCCGGATGATCCAAAGTGTTCGCGTTGTAACGCTCGAGTTGGCCCACATCTTGATACCGCAGATGGCTGTTTGTTGTGCAAGCGGGATCATTTTTATTTTGATAAGGTTGTTTCGTTGGGTTTCTATCAGTCTCAATTTAAAGATGCAATTCTAAGAATCAAACACTTAGAGGGTGAGCAGTTTGCGCGAACCCTTGGGGGATTATTGGGGGATTATTTTTCATGCACTCAGAGATTCCAACCAGACTTTATTACATGCATTCCGGTGCATTGGTGGAAAAGATTGATCAAGGGGCATAATCAGACGGAAGCTATTGCAACAGGTGTTGCAGATGTTTTAAAAAAGCCTTTTGTTAATTGGGTATTGCGTAAAGTTCGCCACACACCAGAACAATCAGGATTGCTACCAACAGAAAGGCGTAAGAATTTGCGCCAAGCTTTTGCTCCAGTTTTCCAATCATTTATTCAAGGTAAACAAATTCTTCTGGTGGATGATGTTCTAACGACGGGTACTACTGCAAATCAAGCTGCAAAAACATTAATTTCAGCAGGTGCAAAGCAAGTGGTTGTTGCAGTTCTTGCCAGATCTTTTGGACGATAATGTTAATATGGTCGGGTTGGTTGTTATAATTGTTTTAGTGGGATAAAGCTTGATAAAATAAATGATACATCAGAAGTATTCGTTTTTTTAATATAGTCTGGTTTTTTATCGATCAAAATTTTGACACCTGCTAGATATGGGCAATAACTTAATTAAGTGGGATGGGGTTTCAAATCTACAGGGTGTTCAGAGGGTAATCAAATGCTAGGTCGTTGGATTTTGTCTATTGCGTTGGTTTTAGCCTGCGGAAGTGCACACGCTTCCTCTCGGGCTGAAAGTATGTTTGAAGAGTTAAACAAAGACTTCGGGTCTGTCCCCAGAGGGCCGACTCTAGTTCATCATTTTCGACTTAAAAATAACACATCTGAAACGGTTCACATTTCAGGAGTGAGGGTTTCTTGTGGGTGTGTCAGCGCTTCTGTTCTTAAAAATCAGATCAATCCAAATGAAGAAACCTCGGTTATTGCCCAAATGGATAGCACCAGGTTTTCTGGTTCGAAAAGTGTTACGGTATATGTGACATTTGACAAACCAAAGTATGAAGAAGTCAGGCTTCTAGTTCAGGCTTATGGGAGAAACGATTTCGCAGTATCGCCAGAGAATTTCAATTTTAATGAAATCCGCAGGGGTAAAAGCGCAGAGTCAAAAATCACTCTCAGATTTTATGGTTTTCCTAATTTAGAGGTGCTTGAGGCAAAAACTGAGAGTCATTATTTGAAAGTCAATTATGCTCTGGTAAAACGCGAAGGGAACGATGTGATTTACGAGGCAACCGCAGTGGTTCGTGAGGATATCCCGGTTGGTAAATGGTTTTCAGATATATTCTTTAAAACTAATGTGGGTTCAATTCCCATGGTTCGGGTGCCTTTGAATGTTCAGGTTGAATCAATTTTGACTGTTAGCCCGGCCAATCTTTCTCTTGGTACGGTGAAAATGGGGGATTCCAGTGATCGCAAAATTGTGGTTCGAGGTACCCAGCCATTTACCATCCTTGGCGTTGAAGGTTTGGACGATAATTGGGTTGTTAAGGAATTATCTAAAGAAAAGAAAGAAGTTCATGTGATAACTCTTAGTTTTAAAGCTAATAGGGAAGGGGACTTAAAGCATAAAGTGTTGATAAAAACCGATATTCCTGAATCAGGAACGGTCGAATTGACTGCCAATGCTTTGGTTAATCGTTAAATTTGGTTCGGAATTTTATGATGAAGCGGTTCGAGAACCTTGTAATCTTTTACAAGAGAATCTCGAACCGCTTCAGGTTTTTCAGTACACTTTCAAGGTACGCCTTTTGCAGGAATTGACTTGCGAAAGGTTCTCCCCCTAGATAAATGGATGCCTCTATGATTGGTGTTCGTAGATTTAAAAAACTACTGGTTGCTAATCGCAGCGAAATTGCAATTCGAGTCTTTCGTACTGCAAGTGAACTGAACATTAAAACGGTTGCAATTTATTCCCACGAAGATCGCTTTGCCTTGCATCGTTTTAAGGCGGACGAAGCTTATAAGATTGGGAAAGCAGGGGAACCCATCCGTTCTTATCTTGCAATTGATGCCATTGTTGCCACAGCTGTTTTACATGATGTTGATGCCATACATCCTGGTTATGGGTTTCTTTCTGAAAATGCTGATTTTGCTAAAGCTGTTATCAAGGCTGGAATTGCATTCATTGGGCCGCGCCCTGAAGTCTTGATGAATTTAGGAGACAAGGTTCAAGCTAGGTTGCTAGCGCAGCGAGCCAAGGTTCCAATTCTTTCAGGCAGCGATGCGGTTTCAGATATTGGGGAAGCTAAGGTTATTGCGAACAAACTTGGATACCCGGTAATTATAAAGGCTTCGATGGGTGGGGGCGGGCGGGGTATGCGAGTGGTTGAGTCTGAGGCTAAATTGCAAGATGCCTTGGAGCAGGCGCAACGGGAAGCTGGCGCAGCTTTTGGCGTTTCTGATGTCTTTATCGAAAAATTTATCCGTAAAGCCAGGCATATCGAAGTTCAGCTTCTCGGAGATAAGCACGGCAATCTATTTCATTTGTTTGAGCGCGATTGTTCGGTTCAGCGCAGGCACCAAAAAGTTGTTGAGATTGCGCCTGCATTTAATTTGAATGCCGATACCCGAAAAGGCATCTTGGATGCAGCCATTGCTATTGGTCGCGAAGCTGGCGTGGATAACGCCTCTACGGTTGAGTTTCTGGTGGATGCGGAAACCAACAAGTTTTATTTCATCGAAGTGAATCCTCGTATTCAAGTAGAGCATACGGTTACCGAGCAAGTTTCTGGCGTTGATCTTATTAAAAGTCAGATCATGGTTGCGCAGGGGTTAACTCTTGGCAGCCCAGAAATTGGGTTTAAAAAGCAGGAAGATATCACCCTGCGAGGCTATGCGATTCAGTGTAGGGTGACTACGGAAGATCCATTAAACAATTTTCTTCCAGATTACGGCAAATTAAGTAACTATCGTTCTGCTAGTGGTATGGGAATTCGTTTGGATGCAGGTTCTGCATTTACAGGGGCTGTGATCAATCCCTTTTATGATTCTTTGTTGGTAAAGGTTACCGCCAATGCTCTCACTTATGAAGATGCTGCCCGCAGGATGCTTCGAAGCCTGAATGAATTTAGGATTCGTGGAGTAAAAACGAACATACCGTTTCTTATTAATCTGGTGA